>CAZDHN010000643.1:0-3881 GCA_964505115.1 uncultured Planctomycetaceae bacterium | reverse complement strand
AAGACCCCGTGTGTCGCCCGGATGCGCTGCTCATGATCTTCTTCGTTCCAACCCCGCACTACTGAATTCCTGTTGCGAAAACGCTCGCCGTCGGCGGCCCGCGAGCATCGTCCTCACCAGTATAGGGTTTTCCTGCCAGTTTCGCCATCGGGAGTTAGCCGGGGAATTCGCACAATACGGCCACTCCTGGCCATTCTTTCCGCCTTACCGGTCCTTCGGACTACCGCGCTCGGCCAAAGCGTGACGGATTCTTCCGATTCAAGCCGTCACGTTCCGGAAAAATAAACTAGGGTTAAGTTGGTGGCTGGGGGGTCGCGGCCACGTTTGTCGTTTTCAGTCGGGCTTATCTGGGTGCAACATCTTGGCACCTCTGCCGCGGGCAAGGGGGGGGATCCATGGGATTCTCAGGTGATCGAAGTGCTCGCTTCGCTTCCCTATTCTGGACTGCTCGTCCCGACTGCTTCACCATAAACGGGGTTTCCCATGCGTAGCATACACCGCTGTTCACGGTCTTGCGGCGTTGAACCATTGGAGAAAAGATTTCTTCTTTCCGTGGCGCCCGGGTTGGGATATGCGCCACTCGGTTTCAACGGCGATACTGAGTCATATTTCAGCGGCGAGGAACCCCAGGCGGCATCCGGGATCGACTATTCCCCACTCGATTTCAACGGCGACACCGGTTCGTATTTCAGCGGCGAGGACGTGGAACCTCTGGGCGACGCCACGCCAACCGGCGAAAGCTACATGCTGATCGACAATTGGGGTGGAACCTGGTACGACGCCGAAAAAAGTCCCTCCAATACGGAAGACGACCTCTTGTGCTGGGCGGCCACCGCCTCAAACGTCCTCGCCTGGACCGGCTGGGGCGACGTCGACGGCATGACCACCGCCGACGATAACTTCGCTTACTATCAGGATCATTGGACCGACGCCGGTAGCTTGATGCGCTTCGGCTGGGAATGGTGGCTCGACGGCACCAACAGCAGCCAGGGATGGAGCGGCTGGTCGCAAGTCGACGTGGTCGGCGGTGGGTTCTATCCCGGCGACGCTTATGCCGACTACGCGCACATTGCATCGTCACCGGCAAACTCGATGGCCACCATCGACAGTTACTTAAATAGTGGCTACGGCGTTGGAATAGGCATCTACGGGCCGGGTGGACACGCAATCAGCGTCTGGGGCTTCAATTACACTGAAGGAAACCCCTCCGACTACCAGGGCATTTGGGTTACCGATTCCGACGATAGCAAGTACATCGAGGACGCTCCCGACCAGTTGCACTACTACGAGGTGGAGAATTCAGGGGGCAGTTGGTTCCTGCAAGACTACTACGGCAGCGACAGTTGGTATATCGACGTGGTTGCCGGCCTGGAGCAGTCGCCGTATGCCGCACCCGCACCCGAGCCAATAACAAACGAAATCCACGGTACGGTTTGGGACGACGCAGACGAAGACGGGCAACAAGATGTCGGTGAAAACGGCTTGGGTAGCCAACTCGTGTTTATCGACGCCAACGCTAACGGTACGTTCGACAGCGGCACCGTCACCGCCGCCGCGACCGACACGCCGCTAGCCATTCCCGACGCGGGAACCGGAACCAGCACGATCACCGTTGCCGGGGCCGGCGCGTATGTCGAAGACGTCAACGTTACGCTGGACATCACACACACCTGGGACTCGGACCTGGACGTCTTCCTGATTAGTGCCGACGGCACCCGGGTCGAGTTGTTCACCGACATCGGCGGATCGGGAACCGGCTTCAGCGGCACAACGCTGGACGACGACGCGGCAAGCGGCATCGCGCAGGGTACGGCGCCCTTCAGCGGCACGTTCCGTCCGGAAGGCTCGCTCGCCGCCCTCGACGGCGAGAACGCCAACGGCACCTGGACGCTGGAAATCACCGACGACGAAGCCTTCTTCGTGGGCATGCTCAACAGTTGGTCGCTGGAAATCACCGCCGGCGAAGTTTCCGCGACAACCGCCGCCGACGGTAGTTACGAGCTAATCGGCGTGGCGGACGGCACCCACGGCGTCTACTCGCAAACTCCGGCCGGCTGGACTCAAACCGCGCCTCAAGCAGGCTGCTTCAGTGTCGCCGTGCAGGGTGGGCAGACGGTCGCGAACAAAGATTTTGGCTTGAAAGCGCCACCCGCCGCCACCGATTTTGGAACCCTCGACTTTTCGGAAGTCGCCGGCCTGAACCTCGGCGGGGGAGATTACTGGTATACTTTCCAGGCGACCAGGGGCGGCTACCTGAGTGCCGAGGCCGTCTTCGTCGGTTCCGGCGCGCAAATGACGCTCTACGACGGAGCCTTCAGCGAGCTGGCGACTTCCGCGCCGTCGGTTGACGGGCAGCGCATCGACTGGGACGCGTCGGCCGGCGACACTTTCTACCTCGCCGTCAGCGGCGACAACGCCGATGTCGACCTGCGCGTGGCCAATCTGGTTTCGCTGAACGGCAACTCGGTCACGGTTTACGGCACCAACGGCAACGACCGATTCGACTTCGCGGTCGCTCCAAATTATCAGGTAACGATTAACGACGTCCACTACCAGTTCTCGTCGGCGACGGTCAGTAGCATTTCCTTCGATGCCCTGGCCGGCGACGACGATACGGCTGTCTTGATCGGCTCGACCGGCAAGGACACGCTAACCTCGCATCCGAGTACCGCCACGCTTAGCGGAGCCGGCTATTCGCTACTGGTCGAGAACACTCGCGACATTATCGTCGACGGCAACGGCGGGGCCGACCTGGCCAAGATGTACGATTCGGCGGGTAAGGACACCTTCATCGGGACATCCACCTACGCGGAGCTATTCAATGACGACGCCTATTGCCGGGTGAATAACTTCCGATACGTACACGCCTATTCCTCCGGCGGCACCGACTCGGCCCAACTCTACGACTCGGCCGGCAACGATCGCTTCGAGGCAACGCCCGAACAGGCCGTAATGCGCGACAACGCTTCCAGCACGTTCTATGTGCGTGCCAAGGGGTTCCGTTTCGCGCGAGGCTACGCCGACAACGGCGGAACTGATATCGCCATGCTCTACGACTCGGCCGGTGACGACACTTTCCTGGCCGGCCCGACCCAGTCGCTAATGTACGCCGACAACTACTACCTCAAGGCGAGCGACTTCGAGTACGCCAATGGCCTTGCCACGGCGGGTGGAAACGACACGGCCACGCTGTCCGACTCGGCCGACAACGATGTGCTCAAGGCGACACCCCAGCAAGCCATCTTGTCCAGCGCTTCGCTTTATCTCCGTGCCAAAGGGTTCGACGCCGTGACGGTGTCGGCCGGGGCGGGCGGAACCGACGTTGCCAAGCTCTACGACTCGGCCGGCGACGACACCTTCAGCGCAACACCAACCCAAGCCACGATTTCCGGCGCCGGGTTCTCGATCCAGGCCGACAATTTCCGCTACGTCCACGCGATGGCAACCGGGGGCGGTAACGACGTGGCCCATCTATACGACTCGGTCGGCGCCGACATCTTCAAGTCGAACCAGAAGTCCTCGGCGCTACTTGGGGCCGCCTTCTACAACCGGGTTAAGCTCTTTGACGAGATATACGCGCACTCCGATGTGGGCGGAAACGACAAGGCTTACTTGTACGACTCGACCGGCGACGATCACTTCGAGGCCGCCGGAGGTTCGGCGGAAATGACCAGCAGCCTCCAGTCGGTCTCCGCGCTGAACTTCACCAAGGTCAAGGCCTTCTCGGCGAACGGTGGAACCAACACCAAGCACACCGAAGCCACCGACTTCCTCCTCTATACATACGGCCCCTGGCAGGACGTTTAGAGTGCGCGGGTCGGGATGTTATTGATCTTTGGTAACGCTTCAACCATCTGAAGTTGGAGTATCACGATCCGAAA
>CAZDHN010000642.1:0-3881 GCA_964505115.1 uncultured Planctomycetaceae bacterium | reverse complement strand
CGGCAAACGAGGGATGTCCGCCGACGGCCAGCTCGAGCATTTCGATTCGGGCTTTGCTCGGCGCGAGTTCCAGGCCCTGCTTGTGCGGAGGCACTGCCGCCGGCACGAACCGGACCTGATCCAAGCGGCACTGCTCGCGGCAGCACTCGGCCAACAGCAGATGCCCGACGTGTACGGGGTTGAACGACCCGCCGAAAAGTCCCAAGCGCATGGTGTTTGAATCCTCGGGGCGACGAATTACGCAGTAAGCTAGCGGTTTTCCAGGGGGCGGTTGTGGCCGGTGGCGGTGACGGCGACAATGGTTGCCTTACCAGTATAAATCGAATTTACCCGATTTCCCGGTGGTATGCCACGCATGGCCATAAACTGCGGTTTTACCGCTATTACATAATAGACGAAACTGCGGTTTTCGACCGTGCAGCGTATAAAACACCGCCAAATGCCAGTGTCCGACGTTCAGAAGAATCTTTTCGACACGCAGCCCGAGCCTTGGGAAGAGGACGATCAATCGCACCAATTGGTCGCCACGGTCGTATTTCCCCGTGGCGTGCCGGGCGAGTACGACTATCTGATTCCGGACAGTATGTCCGCGCGGGTGGCGGCCGGTTGTCGGGTGCGCGTGCCGTTGGGACGCGGCAATCGGCCTAGGGAAGGGTATTGCGTGCGTGTCGAGACGAAGCCGGCCGGTCGGCGACGGCTCAAGCCGGTCAAGGACGTGATCGACCAGCGGAGCCTCTTGTCGCCCGCCATGTTGCGGCTGACCGAGTGGATCGCCCGGCATTATCTGTGCGATTTGGCCCAAGTTCTCGAAGCGGTGGTTCCGGCGGGCGTCCGGGCCCAGGCCGGCACCCGGTTGACTACCGTCTTGAAAATTTCGTCGGAGGTGGCCGGCCGGCTCGATCAATTGGAGCTGACCGAGAAGCAGGCGGCCGTGATGAAGATTCTGGCCGCGGCCGAAGAACCGATTACGCCCGGCCAATTGGCCGAAGCCGCCGGATGTACCCAATCGCCCATCAATACGCTTAGGCGGAAGGGGTGGATACGCTCGCGGAGCGAGCGAATCGCGCAGGAGAAACCGGTCGAGGCGGTCGCCGACCGGAAGGAGCATCTTGTCCTCAACGCCGACCAGAAGCCGGCGCTCGATGCGATCCTGGCCGCGATGAACTCCGGCAAGCCTAAGCCGATCCTGATCCACGGCGTAACCGGCAGCGGCAAAACCGAAGTTTACATTCAGGCGATCCAGGAGGTGATCCATTTCGGTCGCCAGGCGATTGTGTTGGTGCCGGAAATCAGCCTCACGCCGCAGACGGTGCGACGGTTCCGCGCTCGGTTCGATCGGGTGGCCGTCCTGCACAGCCACCAAACCGATGTTCAACGGCACCAGCACTGGCAGGACATCGCCGACGGTCGGGTGCAGGTGGTGGTTGGTGCCCGAAGTGCGGTTTTCGCTCCCACGCCCCATCTGGGGCTGATTGTTTTGGACGAAGAGCACGAGTCGACCTTCAAGCAGGAGATCGCCCCGCGTTACCACGCTCGCGACGTGGCTCTGGCTCGGGCCGCCGCAGACGGTGTTCCGCTGGTGCTGGGGTCGGCCACGCCGTCGTTGGAGAGTTGGCATCGGGCCCGGTCGGGCCGATACCAGTTGGTCGAGATGCCCCGCCGCGTGTTGGATCGGCCGATGCCGGCGGTGGGTACCGTGGACCTGCGCAGCGAGGCCTTTCGCCGCCACTCGCGCGGCGCGATCAGCCAGCCGTTGCATTCGGCCATGCATCGCGCGCTGGCCGACGGTGGGCAAATCATCCTGTTGTTGAACCGCCGGGGGTTTTCCACGCACATCCAGTGTCCGGCCTGCGGGCATGTGGTGGAGTGTCCGCATTGTGAGATCGCGCTGACCCACCATAAAACGGAACAGATAGCACTCTGCCACTATTGCGACTACCACGTGCCGGCCCCGACGCAGTGTCCGGAATGCAGCTTCGCCGGTATCCGTTACGGCGGTTTGGGCACGCAACGGTTGGAGGCCGAAGTCAAAGCCCGATTCCCCAACGAACGTTGCCTGCGGATGGATACCGATACGATGCGGCAACGCGGTAGCCACGAGCGGGCGCTGGCCGCCTTTAAGTCGGGCGACGTGCGGATACTGTTGGGCACCCAAATGATCGCCAAGGGGTTGGATTTCCCCAACGTTACGCTGGTTGGCGTGGTTAACGCCGATACGGCCCTGCACCTGCCCGACTTCCGCGCGGCGGAGCGGACGTTCCATTTGATTACGCAGGTGGCGGGCCGGACCGGCCGTGGCGAGAAGGGTGGCCGCGTGCTGGTTCAGACCTTCACGCCCGACCACGCGGCCATTAAGGCGGCCGTGCGGCATGATTACGCGGCTTTCGCCGCCGGCGAGTTACCCATCCGCGAAGCGCTCAACTATCCGCCCTTTTCCGAAATGATCCGCTTGGTGGTTCGCGGCCCGACCGAGCCGACGGCCGGCGAGTTTGCCGCCCATCTGGCCGACCGCTTGAAGGCCGGTTTGGAGTCGTGCGGTCCCGGCGCCCGGGTTCTTGGTCCGGCCCCGGCCCCGTTTGCCAAGCTTCGGGGCAAATATCGGTTCCAGGTCCAATTGCAGGGTGCCGACGGCCAGAAGCTCCGCGAGCTTGTTCGCCGGCTAGTCGACGAAGTGACGTCGCCCGACGATGTCCAGTGGATTGTCGACGTGGACCCACTGGACATGATGTGAGTGTTGAAAGTTGAAGGTTGGCGTTTTCGGCTGGCTTTGGCGGCGTGGTTTCCGTAGAATGCGGAAGTTGGGGTGTGCGGCACCACTGCCGCTCGGGCATCCAACTATCAACTATCAACTATCAACTATCAATGTCGTACCGGTCTTTCAAACACGTGTTGGGCGAAACCAGCCTGGAGCGGAAGTGCCGCTTCCTGTTTGGGGGGTGCCTGCTGCTGTTGATTACCGGCAGCTTCTTATTGTTCGGCAACCAGACCGAAAAGTTGATCGACCAGCAGAACCGCGTTACGGGCCGACTGCTGGTCGATCAGGTGATGCTCATCAAGCACTGGCAGAAGCTGGAGACCAACGAGGCGTTCCGAGCGGTCGTCGAGAGTCTGAGCAACAACCTCAGCGAGCAGGAATGCGAGTGGCGGTTCATCCGGCCTAACAGTACCGATGGCAACACCGGACCGCGCGATCAGTTCGAGGCGGACTTGCTGGAGCGGCTCGTCAAGGCCAACGCCGACGATTCGCCGACCGAGTTCGCGGAACGGCCAAGCCCGGACGGGAACGACTACCAGTACTACCAGCCGGTCCGGGCACAGGAATCCTGTCTGTTGGTATGCCACGCGCCGACGCCCGGTGGGGACGGTTTCGACATGACCGGTACCGGGCTGGCGCTGGGTGGCGGCGGTCTGACTGGCGGGCCGCCACTGGCCGAAGGCGATCTGATGGCCATCGTACAGGCCACCATCCCCAACGGTCCCACGCAAGAGGCGTTGAACTGGAATAGGGCCCTTCTGCTCTCGACGGCCATTTTCACGGTCTTCCTGGCGATGATCGCTTCGTACGTGATCATCCGTTACGTGATTGTCAAGCCGCTAAATCATCTGCGCGACGTAAGCGATGCGATCAGCCACGGCAATACGGCGCTTAGGGCTGATATTCACACGGGCGACGAGTTCGAGGCGCTTGCCGTCGCCTTCAACCGCATGCTCCGGCACATGGTCGATGCCCAGGATGAATTCCGCCAGGTGAACATCGACCTGGACAGCAAGGTCGACGAGTTGGCCCAGGTCAACATGCGGTTGTACGAGATGAACCGTATCAAGAGCGACTTCCTGGCCACGATGAGCCACGAGCTGCGCACGCCGCTTAACAGCATACT
>CAZDHN010000641.1:0-3881 GCA_964505115.1 uncultured Planctomycetaceae bacterium | reverse complement strand
CTATGTCACTGTCAACTATGTCACTGTCAACTATGTCACTGTCAACTATGTCACTGTCAACTATGTCACTGTCAACTATGTCACTCAGGATACCAGCATAGCGGAGCCGGGCGGCCGGTTCAATCGGCCCCGGGCGGGATTCCACGGATATGGCGAAAGACCGGCGGTAGAGAGCTTCTGCGGTATCCTGGAGGACTATTGATTAGGTTGCAACCTCCGGATCGCGTCAGGTTGCGCAGTTTGGGATGGTTGGCAAGCGTTTCGTGTAGGGGTGCGGTTTGTGTTGTTCCGTCTGAATTCGGACGGCGTGAAAGGCGTCCCAGTCGTCGTTGACGTAGATGGCGCGCAACCTGAGAACGGCTTGTGCGCCCTCGATTCGCCAAGGCATGTCAGAAGCAGCGGGTTGTAAACGCTGCCGCTGCCGCGGCCGGTGTGATCACGCCTAGGGCCACCAATCGAGCCACCTTTACGATGGCCCGCAGGCAGTCATCCGCACTCGAAATGTCGCCCTTCTTGGCGCGCGCACGTCGCGGCCGCTGGCGGTCCGCGCTGCCCGCGAACGATTCGGAGCAGGATTTCGAGATTCCGGCGGGTGACACGATTAGGGCCTTCGTGGCGGAATTCCCACCGCTGTGGCGCAGCCAGCAGGCCAACCGGCATCATTTCAGCCGGATCTTCAAAGCCCAAACCAGCACCACGCCCATCCGCGTGGTGAAATTGTCGGCCGGCTCGAAGACAATAACGCCCAGCCGGGCAACCCGATACATTTTCCAGAAGCGCCCCGTGTGGCGATCGGCAGTGATGCAGTCCGGAATGGGCAATGCAGATGTCGAACTGGTCGTCGTCGAAGTCGAGTGTCTCGGCGTCTTGGAAGCTCCACTGGAACGGGGCGTAGTCGTGGCCGTCCATTCTGGTGTCGAGGTTCGAGATTACGACATTTTCAAACGCGCATTCCAGCAGGACGTTCTTGTCCCAGTCGCCCCCGCAGACGACAAGTATCTTCATGTCGCGTCGCAGCACTTTTTTGTCGATCAGCTTCCTGATCGTAGCGACGTAGAAATCAGACATCTTTTGGTCTCCGCGGAATTGACGCGATAAGGCGACCGGCCGGAAGTGATTTACCAGTAGCTGGATTCGCAAGAATTCAGCCGCAATACGAAGAACCGAATTCTTGCGAATCCGGCTACCAAAAATGCCGGTAAGAAAGTGTCCGCCGGTCGTCTAATCAAGGCCGTTGCGTTGCTGAAGCGGGCTTTGCCTTCGTCTGTTGACAAGGCATCTGTTGACAAGGCATCTGTTGACAAGGCATCTGTTGACAAGGCAACCGTCATTAGCGCTGCCTCTTCGGCTTGCGGTTCACGGCGAGGCCAAACGGGTCGTGCTTCTGGGGCCATTGAACGTTGTCCATGCCACTAACTTCAAAGATCGTTAAGTTTTTGACAAAGATATCTGGTTGAGCGGCTGTAATGCGTTACCTAAAAAGAGGTTAGGGGCCAGGGGCCAGGATTTCGGCGTCATGGTGCTCTCGGGATACTCACCCCTCGTCCCTGGCCTCTAACCCCTGGCCCCTCTTCCTTTGGTTGGCGGCCCTGCCGCCCCATGTGACTGATCATATGTCTGTCCCAATCAATTCGTTTTCCAAATGTGTTTCCCGAAACCTCTTCCGACTTCCAACTTCCGACCCGCGACTTGCGACCTCCGTCCTCCGACTTCCCATCTCCAACTTCCTTACAAGGTACTTGCGAACGACTCTGGTTACGCGTTGGCTGGTCAGGCTTGGCGAGGTCGAGGCGGCCCAGGCCAGGCGTCCGTAGCCACGCAAGCGGCGCGAGCCGAGCATGTCGGCCAGGGCGATCCGGTATTGGGCCATGGCGTATGCGTCCAGCGCGTGGGCCACCCGACGCCAGACGGGCGCCCTGCGACGCGCGGTCATGAACTCTTCGTAGTCGATGTCGGGAAGCGTTTGCCGCCGGCGCCGGGCCTTTTGGCAGGCAAAGGCGATGCATGCACGAAATTCCGCCATGTGCCGGCCGTTGAAGCTGCCGGTGTGGATTCGATACGACAGCAGCACCCGGTCCAAGTTCGCCAATTCGGCCCTCTCGCCCATTTTCAGGAACATGGCCCAGTCTTCCAACAGACCGTCGGTTTGATAGCCGCCGATCTGCTTCAACAGCGCGGTGCGGCAGATCACGGTCGGGTTGCACATTGCGTGTCGACCGTTTATCAGCGCGTCGTAGATCGAGCGGTGATCGGTTGCCAGGGCGGAACCTCGCCCTACCCGGGCTGTACCCAGGGGTTCGATCTGCGTTCCCAACAGGCCCACCTTGGGGTGCCGCCGTATGAATGCCAGTTGCTCTTCCAGCCGGGCGGGGTGCGAGATATCGTCGGCGTCCATTCGAGCGACGAACTCGGTTCGGCACGACTGGAGTCCGCGATTGAAGGCGGCGGCCGGGCCACTGTTCGGTTGCTTCAGAACTTCGATCCGCGGATCGGTCAACGCCTGCAAGTAGTCCGTCGAGCCGTCAGTCGAACCGTCGTCCACAATCAAAAACCGCCAGTCAGTAAGCGTCTGACGGCGAATCGACTCGACCGCCTCCGCCAGGTACGGCAGGGCGTTGTAGACGGGCATTAGTATGGTTAGGTCGGGCATGGATCGTCCAGTTGATTCTCGTTTGTCAATAGGTTTGCTGTTCATCGGAAGGCCAGCCAGTTGCGGACATCGCGAATCATCGCGATCGGCACTCGGGCCGGTCTTTCCAGCGGCGAGCGGCGAATCCACTCCCGCGTGTTCCGAACGCCCCGCCGAAGTATCCCGCGAACCGGACGGCATTCGACCGCTCCTTCGGCCACCGTCACGGAATCCGAGGCAAAAGACCACTTGTACTGCTCCGGACCGCTGCCCAGGTGGATGCGTCGGATACCCAACTGCTCGGCCGCTTTTGCAGTCTCGACCAAATGAACCTGACCCGGAGAGTACCTGGCCAAGTCGCGATTGTATGCACAAAACCAGGAATGCAGCGCATGATGTGAACGCATCGCCAAATCAATTGCCGCCAGTTGATCACCCGCGTATAGCGCCAACAGCATTCCCGAAAACGCCTCCGACTGCTGCCTGATGATCTGCCTCAATAGGGCAACCGTCCACTCGAAGCTTACGACGTTGGTGACCTTCGTCCGGCGATATTGCTCACTCTTCCATCGGACGAGCGTCTCGAAGACTTGTTCGTCACACTCACGCCGCTCCAATCGCAGTGGCCCAACATCTCTCGCAAGTCTGCGCCCCTTCTGCATGAACTTCTTGATGCTGACGGAGCCAGCCTTGCGTCGTTCCCCGTAGAATGCTTCGAAACCGTCCGACAAGTCCATGAAGGGCGATTGCTTCACGGTAGCGTGATGGGGCGCGAAAGCCTGCTGCGACACCAACAAGTGGTCGAAGTCCCAGGCAGTCAGCCCACAGCCGCGAATCAGTTCCTCGGCGTTCCACTCGACTCCCTTTTGGACAATGACTCCCTGGAAATCCGACATCCGTCCACCGACCGGCCTGCCCATGCCGCCATGAGCGCGTTGGAACGGAAAGAATCCGACCGGCTCTCCACCTTCTTCCAACACGGCCACTTCGACATCGCCGCGCACGGCGGCCACGGCTTGTGTGAACTCGGGCCGGAAATACGGACTCTCCAGCGAACGGTCCGCCTGCTGCAAACGCGACCAGGCCGAAAGCAGTTCGGGTGTCAACTCGGCGGCGGGAAAATGTTCGATTCGCATACTATTGTCCGTGTTCAGTAGTGAGTGTTTGTCGTTCCGCGCGGAAGTCCAGCCGAGAAACAAATTTCCGTTGGGTAAACAATCTTGGGGCCATTAGCCGAAGCGACCAACGCGTG
>CAZDHN010000640.1:0-3897 GCA_964505115.1 uncultured Planctomycetaceae bacterium | reverse complement strand
GCTTCGGGTTGGTCTTCGCCGACGGAGGGGACGACCCAGACCTTCAACTCGGCATCGATTTCCTGGCCCACGTGCACCTTGACGGTGTACAACCCCAGTTCCTTCAGAGGCCCTTCGAGCCGGACCTGATCGGCGGAAATGGTGATGTTGTTGGCTTTCAGGACGCCGACGATCTCGGCCGCTCCGACGGAGCCGTAGAGGTGCCCCTCGTCGTTGGCGTTGGCCTCGATGGTAAGGCTTTGCCGCCCCAGATTGTCGGCAACCGCCCGCAAGCCCGCCAGCCGAGCCTTCTGAATCTCGGCCAATTGGTCGCAATGCTTCTCGATCATCTTCTTGTGATGATCGCTGGCGATCGCGGCCAGACCTTGGGGCAGCAGGCAATTGTGAGCGTAGCCGGGCCGCACCTCGACCACATCGCCCTGTTTACCCAAATTTTCGACCGACTGGATCAGGAGCAGTTCGATTCCACCGTGCGCACCCTTGGGGAGTCGCTTGGAACGATGAGGGACGGATCGCTTCTTCTTATGTCTTACTTTTGTATTAACCATGAGGAGGTTTGCCTCGTTTGGAGCCGCCGTCTTCCTGGGAGATGCCGGCGGGAATTCGCTAATGGAACTAGAATGGAATGTCGTCGCCGGGTGGTGAGTCCGCGGGTGGGGCATCGAAGCCCTGTTGCGGAGCCTCCGGTTGACTGTATTGGGAATCTTGCTGGGCGGGTGGTCGACTGCCGCCGCCGCCACCGCCACCGCCGCCGCCACCGCCACCGCCACCGCCCTTGGCCCCCAGCATTTGCATCTTCTCACCCACCACGCGCAATTTCGAGCGTTTCTGCCCGTCGGTGGTTTCCCAGGTGTCGTATTTCAGACGCCCTTCGACAAGGACGGAGGAGCCCTTGCTGAGGTACTCGCTGGCCACCTCGGCGGTTCTGGCCCAAAGGGTCACGTCGATGAACTGAGTTTCTTCCACCCACTGACCGTCCTGGTTCTTCCGCCGGTCGTTAACGGCCAGACCGATATCGGTCACGGCCGTACCACTGGGGATATAGCGGAGTTCCGGATCGCGAGTGAGATTTCCGACCAGAATCACGCGATTGAAGCTAGCCACGGTCTAACCCTCCTCGTTTGTCGCTTCCGGAGTGCCGCCGGCGTCGGGATCACCCGACTCGGCCGCCGCGCCGACCGGAGTTGTGTCACTATCCTTATCCTTGGCGGATTCCTTGCCCGTATCCTTGGTGGATGCCGTCGCCGGCGCGGTTGCCGGGCTGCCTTGGGCATGGGTGAGCAGGGCATCGACGATTCGCGGATCGACCTTCAGGAACAGGACGCGAAGAATGGCGTCGTCCAATAGGCAGTTCCGCTCCATTTCGGCCAGCTTGACGCCGTCCAGATGGAAATAAGAAAGCCAATAGGTCCCCTTGCGGTGCCCGTTGATCGCGTAGGCCAAGCGTCGCTCTTCCCATAACCGGCTAACCAACAACCGGCCGCCAGCTCCCTCGATCAGCTTGGAAATTCGTCCCGATACACCCTCCGGGTCGCGCCCGTAACGGTTCGAATCGAGAATGAACATGCCTTCGTAGACGTTTTCGGCCAAGACTTCGCTCCTTGTTCGCCGCAAAATGGTTCGCCGCAAAATGGTTCGTTCACCAAATGGCGGAGAACCTCGCTTAGTTGTAATGATTCATGCTTTGGGAGATGCCCTCGCGTGCCCAATCGAGCACCGCGCCAACCGCGCGTCCGATTGCTGCTTCGATATCGGGTATCTCGCTTTTTGTAAACTTGCTCAAAACGTAATCGGCCGCATCCCAGTGTTCGGCCGGCGGGCCGATGCCGACTCGCAGCCGAGCGAACTCTTCAGTCCCCAGCCGACGAATAATATCACCCAAACCCTTTTGGCCGCCCGAGGAACCACTCGCCCGAAATCTCAGCTTCCCCAGCGGCAGGTTCAGGTCGTCGCAAATAACCAGCAGGTCCTCGTTGGGCAGCCTGTAAAAACTCGATGCCGCCTGAACGCTCATCCCACTGTTGTTCATGTACGTGAGCGGACTCAGTAGCAGGGCCTTTTGGCCGCCAAGGTTGGCTTCCACCACCTCGCCCTGAAACTTCGCTTTCGGCCGCCCCCCGCCAAACTCTCGGGCAAGTTCGGCCAGCACGGCAAAGCCAATGTTGTGTCTCGTTTCCTGATACTTGCGTCCGGGATTACCCAATCCAACTACCAGTTTCATGGGCCACATCCCGGGTTACTAACCCTCTGCCCCCTCTTCTTCCTCCTTGCGGCCGATGATTTCCGGCTCGCCTTCCACTGCTCCGCCTTCCTCTTCGAGTTCCTTGGCCGGTTCGACGCATTGCACGACCACGGTGTCGGCTTCTGCCAGCACGACGCCTTCGGCCGGAAGTTCAAGGTCGGCCACGGTAATCGTATCGTGCAACTTCAGTTCATTAACGCTTACAGTCAGCTTATCGGGGATGTCGGTGGCCTTGCATTCCACCTGGACCTCGTGGATCAGTTGCTCGACCACTCCGCCTTCCCTCACTCCCGGGGCCTCGCCGCGAAGCTCCACCGTCACTTGCGTCTTGACCTTCTCGTGCTCCGAAACCCGAGTGAAATCGGCATGCAGAACGTTCGTTCCCCAGGTATTCCACTGCAACTCGCTAATCAGAGCCATCTCGTCGACCGCGCCGGCCAAATTTACCATGCGACTGCCATGGCGGACGGCCGTATCGAGCTGTTCGGCGGATACCGTCAAACTTACCGTTGCCTCACCGTGTCCGTAGAGTACGGCCGGAATCATCCCGGTCGCCCGCATCCGGCGAGCGTGCCGTTTTCCTCGGGTTTGGCGAACCTCGACGTTGAGCACTTCCGCCATCGTCATCCTCGACAAGCTAGAGTATTCGTTTTGTGTTGATGTTTTCCGAAAAACGGCGGGTGGATACGGCCGAATCAACTGGCCTTACACTGCCAAAAATCTGGCAGCGGTCCACTTTGCGCGCTCTATTGACGCGATCCTTACCCATGCCAAGCCGGCCAGCCGGCCACGATCATAGGCTGCGGAATCGTCGCAAGTACGTTCTATACAGCAGCTTCCGACACAATCACCCCCCCGGTCCGTTGAGTGCGTCCTGTCGAGCAACCAAGAATCATCAGAGGCGAATCTAGCCATTTTGCCCGATTCTCCACGAATTTCAACCCCAGGCAGCCGGAATTTGCCTCGATTATTGTCCGAACGGCCCGTTCATGGACTCGATTATCGGTCGAACAGCCGGCTCACGGACTCGTTGCGGTGAATTCGCTTGACCGCTTCACCCAATAGTGGGGCTACGCTCAGGACCTTGATTTTAGGCAGGTTTTGGTCCTCACTCAGTGGAATCGTGTCGGTGATGACGACGCCCTTGATGGGCGCCGCCTTGATCCGCTCGATGGCCGGCCCGCAAAAAACTCCATGCGTGGCGGCAAGATAAATTTGTCGGGCACCGGCTTCCTTAACCTTGTCGGCCGCCCCGCAGATCGATCCGGCCGTTGTGATCATGTCGTCGAAGATCAGTGCCGTCTTACCCTCGATCGGCCCGCCGATCAGGTTGGCCTGACGCGTGTCGCCGCCCGTGCGACGCTTGTCGACGATCGCCAGCCGGCCACCCAGCCCCCGCACATGGGTTAGTGCTCGCTTGATACTTCCCTCGTCGGGACTGACCACGACGATGTCATCCTGCTCCAGGCCCATGCCGAGGAAGTACTCATCCAGCACCGGCGCGGCATAGAGGTGATCGACGGGAATGTCGAAAAACCCCTGGATTTGGGCGGCATGCAGGTCCATGGCCAACACGCGGTCGGCCCCGGCCCGGGTAATTATGTTGGCCACCAGTTTGGCCGTAATCGGCACCCGGCCTTCATCCTTGCGGTCCT
>CAZDHN010000639.1:0-3910 GCA_964505115.1 uncultured Planctomycetaceae bacterium | reverse complement strand
CAGAACAAGCAACGATATCACGGCCAGAGCTTCGGGAAGTCCGTTCCTGCACCCCATCCGCCTTCCAGTCGATGTCTGGCCTTGTCGAAACGGGCCTCGGAAAATAGGATGTGGGTATTGTCGCTCGCCGGTGCTCCAGGCGGAGCCAACTAGCGCCCCCACTACCCGGTGGTGTAATTGGCAACACAAGGGATTTTGGTTCCCTCGTTCCAGGTTCAAGTCCTGGCCGGGTAGCTTTTTGATGCCGTCGAGGCGTTTCTCCTGGATTTCCGTCGGTTGTAAATGAGGCAATTGCTGAGAGGTGCCAGGCGTGCCGTGCATCGAGGATATTGGCCCCTACAAACTCTTCTTCTACTCTTCCGAGGGAAGTGAGCCACCCCATGTTCATGTTAGGCGGGACCGTGCGACGGCCAAGTTCTGGCTCCGTCCCGTGCGGCTTGCCCGGTCTCGCCGATTTAGCGATCACGAGTTGCGAGAGCTGGAGAGAATTCTAGAAGATAGGCAAACGAGAGTTCTGGAGGCCTGGAATGAGCACTTTGGTAACTGAACGCGACGTCTTTGCGGTGTCCATCTGCTTCTCGGAGGACTCGCTGACCGTGCGGCTGGATGACGGCCGCTCACTGTCGGTGCCCTTGGCTTGGTATCCGAGGTTGCTGCACGGGACCCACGCGGAACGAGAAGAATACGAGTTGATCGGCCAGGGGGAGGGGATTCATTGGCCCCAGCTTGACGAGGACATCAGCGTCGAGGGACTCCTGGCCGGAAGGCGGTCGGCCGAGTCCGCCACGTCGCTTGCGAAGTGGAGGCAGGCAAGGCAGTAGCCGGCCGGGTAGCTTCTTCGGTGGGGGCGAGTTCCCTATTCCTTTCACTTGCACCAACATACGCGTCTGTCCCCTTTTCTCTTTACTCCCCCCATCGGAGTGCGGTGATTGCCGTTGCACCCGATTGACGTGGTTCCCCCAAGTTGGTAGCATTGTGAGTTTGCCGGCTTGCCGCGCTGAACGGTCCAGGGTGGCACGCCTGAAACTTATGTCTGACCGAACGACCAAAATAACGCCGGAGTTCCCGGTTCCGTTGCCGGGAGATTGGCGATCCCCTACGTTTTCGACGCCCCGGTGTGTTGGGTGTCGGTCGCGGGGGTCCCATGGCCGGTGTGTCCGTGTCGAGAAGGAGTTGTCCAGGTGGCTACCGTACTAGTCAAGGAGTTGATCGGAGCAGGTGTCCATTTCGGCCATAGGGCCAGCCGATGGAACCCGAAAATGCGGCCCTACATCTACGCCCGGCGTAACCTAATCCACATTATCGACGTTCGCGAGACGATTCGCGGCTTGTTGCGGGCGAGGAAGTACTTGCAGCAGGTAGCGGCGGGTGGCAGCTTGGTGCTATTTTCGGGCACGAAGCGTCAGGCGTCCGATACGGTCGAGCGCGAGGCCGCGCGGTGCGGCATGCCTTTTGTCAGCGACCGCTGGCTGGGTGGCACGCTGACCAACTTCCGCACCATCCGTAGCCGGTTGACTCGTTTGGAAGAACTCGAGAGGCTGCGAGAGAGCGACGAGTTGGCGTCCTACTCCAAGAAAATGCAGTCGGCCTTGAACCGCGAATATCGGAAGATGTTCCGCAATCTCAACGGCATGCGCACCATGAACCGGCTGCCCGAGTGCCTGGTCATCATCGACCCGAAAAAAGAGAAAAACGCCGTCCGCGAGGCCCGAAAACTTGGGATAACGACCGTCGGCCTGATCGATACCGACTGCAATCCGGACGATATCGACCTGCCCGTCCCGGGCAACGACGACAGCATTCGCTCGATCGAGTTGATCGTCCGGCTGCTGGCCGACGCCATACTGGCGGGCAAGGTATCGGCGGGCGGGTTCGACAAGGATGCGGCGCCACTCGCTGCCGCGTCGGCCGGGGGTGACGCCGAGAGCGAGGCGTCGTAGCCTAGGCAAGTCGGATCCGTTTGTCGCTGAATTGTGAGCGTTCTCCCGACCTGTCCGGAGTTATTCGACAATAGCCGCCAGCGGAAGCTGGCGGTTTCACGCACAACAGTTTTCGTCAGACTGCGCGGCCGAGCCGCAAAGCGACCGCCAGCTTCCGCTGGCGGCTATTGCTGGCTGTGTGGCAATACGGTCCTGCCTGGCGGGTCATTGATACACAAGTTCCCATACAGGAGATTTTCAGATGGCTGAAATTACGGCGGCGGCCGTTAAGGCTCTTCGCGAGCGGACAGGGTTGCCCATGATGGACTGCAAACGGGCGTTGACGGAGGCCGGCGGCGACGAGGAGGTAGCGGTCGAGCAGTTGCGAAAAGCCGGCGCCAAGACGATGGAGAAGCGCGCCGGTCGAGCGACGACCGCGGGTCAGGTTGCCGTTTACACCGACATGGACGCCGGCGTGGGCGCCATTGTCGATTTGCGCTGCGAGAGCGCTCCGGTTGCCGCCCACGAGGAGTTCGTCCAGTTGGCCAACGATCTGGCCCGGCAATTGGCCACCGGCCCCGGCGCCGCGACGGCCGAGGAGTTGTTGGCGCAGAACTCGCCGAGCAAGCCGGATCAGACGCTCAAGCAGCAGTTCGACGACCTCAACAACCGCATCCGCGAGGTATTCAAGGTGGAGCGGCTCGAGCGGATCGACTCTGCTTGCGGCGGATACGCGCATCACAACGGCGCGGCCGGTGTCCTGTTGGAGGTTGAAGGTGACAACGCCGAACTGGCCAAGGACATTTGCATGCACATTGCGGCCATGCGGCCGGCCGCACTGGTCAAAGAGGATCTCGACCCGGCCGAGGTCGACAAGGAACGCGATATTCTCACCGAAGCCGCCCGGCAGGAAGGCAAGCCCGAGAATATCATCGGCAAGATGGTCGAAGGTCGGCTGCGCAGTTATTACGCCGAACGTTGTCTGGCCGAGCAGCCTTTCGTGAAGGACGACAAGCAGACGGTCGGCAAGGTGGCCGAGGCGGCCGGCATGAAGCTGGTCCGATTCGTCCACTGGGAACTGGAAAAGGAGTAGTTCCATGTCGGGGGAAGATCAGCCCGCTGCATCCGAAGGGGGCGGAGAGTGCCAGGGTGGTTGTCGATACAAGCGGGTGGTGCTGAAGATATCGGGTGAAGGGCTGGTGCATCCCGGCGAGCGGGGGATCGCCATGGACGCCGTCGTTCACATCGCCCAGCAGACCTATCGGGCGGCCAAGCAGGGCACGCAAATCGCCATCGTGCTTGGCGGCGGCAACATTCTGCGCGGCGCCCAATTCAGCGCCGACGGCTCCGCCATTCACGAGGCGACCGCCCATTATATGGGCATGTTGGCCACGGTGATGAACGGGCTGGCGCTGCAGGACGCCCTGGAATCGCTGGGCTGCGAAACCCGGCTGATGACCGCCATCCGCATGGACGTGGCGGCCGAGCCGTACATCCGCCGCCGCGCCAGGCGGCACTTGGAGAAGGGCCGCATTGTGATTCTGGTCGCCGGCACGGGCAGCCCCTTCGTAACCACCGACACGGCCGCCGCCCAACGGGCGCTGGAGTTGGACGCCGACGCTCTGTTGAAGGCCACTCGCGTCGACGGCATCTACAGCGACGACCCGGAACGCAACCCTCACGCCGTCCTCTACAGCGAGTTAAGCTACGACGACGTCCGCCACCAGAACCTCCGCGTGATGGACTCCGAGGCGATCACCAAGTGCATGGAGTACGAGATGCCGATCGTGGTCTTCAACTTCCGCAAGGAAGGCAACATCGAGCGCGCCGTCCGCGGCGAACGTGTCGGCACGTTGGTCAGAGGAAAGGGGCCAGGGGTCAGGGATTAGGGGTCAGGGGTCAGAGGTCAGGGACGAGGGATTAGGGAGTACCGATTCGCTGGCGGGTTCACGCTTGATGGACTACCCACTACCCACTACCCACTACCCACT
>CAZDHN010000638.1:0-3917 GCA_964505115.1 uncultured Planctomycetaceae bacterium | reverse complement strand
GCAATCCAACGGGCAATCCAACGGGCAATCCAACGGGCAATCCAACGGGCAATCCGACCCGCTTTCGGATTCCGACCACTTCCTCCCGGCCATCCCCACCAGCCGGGAACTGATAGTGGTGATTGGCTCCGATCCGATGGGAATCGAAGAGGCGTTCCAATCGCGACGCTCCAGAGAGAGCGAACCGGCCGTCGTGGTTCAGTTAACCGACCTCGACCGGTTACCCCGCAAATGGTTCGGCTATGAAGGCGTCGACGTTCTGGTGCTTTCCGCCAGCCGGCCGGAAATCTATCGCCCGCTGACGCCCGACGATCAGCGAATCGGGGCGCTCGACGACTGGATCCACCTGGGCGGAAAGCTGGTCTTTTGCGCCGGATCTGGCGCGGAGGAGGTGCTCGGCGCGCAATCCGGTTTGGCTCGCTTCTCACCCGGCAAATTGCAGCGCGTGGTATCGCTACGGCAGGCGGGCGCGTTGGAGACATATGCGAATAGCTCGGTTCCAATTCCCCGATTGGGCAAGTCCGACGCGCCGCCGCTTCGCGCCGTGCGGTTGGCCGACGTTCGGGGTAAGGTGGTTGCCCGGGAGGCCGATTTGCCGTTGGTAATCCGCACGGCGCGAGGCTTTGGTCAGGTTGTGTTCGTAGCGGTCGAGCCCGACACGGAACCGCTGCGTGGCTGGGCCGATCGCCGACGGCTGGCCGCCCGACTACTGGACATCGGCCCCTCGTCGGTCGAGCAGGCCGAGGGCGGCACGGCCGTCATGCATTACGGTTACGACGATCTGGCCGGCCAACTCCGGGCCGGTTTGGACCAGTTTGCCGACGTGCGGCTGATCCCATTCTGGCTGGTCGCCGTTCTGATTATCGGATACATCATTCTGATCGGGCCGGGCGATTACTTCTTCCTCCGCCGCGTGCTCAAGCGGATGGAGCTTACCTGGATCACCTTTCCCGCGATTGTAATCGCCGCCTGCCTGGGGGCCGGCTTTCTCGCCTATTGGGCCAAGGGCAGCCGGATTCGCACGAACCAGATCGATCTGGTCGATGTCGACGCGGCCAGCGGCCTGACGCGAGGAACCGCCTGGGCGAATGTCTTCAGCCCGCGAACCGACTCGTACAACCTCTCCTTCGAGCAACGGCTCCTCGACGGTCGGCCGGCCCCGGACGCGCAATCGCTGACTTCCTGGCTTGGTTTGCCGGGCGGAGCGTTGGGCGGGATGAACCCGAGGACGTCGAACCCCACGCTCTGGCGACGCCCCTACGATTGCTCCCCAAGCCTCGACGCGCTAGAGGGCCTGCCGATTCAGATTTGGGCCACCCGCTCGGTCACCGCCCGATGGAAAAGCGAAACCAGCGTTTTTCCCGAGGCCGATCTGGTCGAGCGCGAGGGCCTGCCCGACGGCACGGTCACCAATACACTCGACTTTACCTTGACCGAGTGCGTGCTGGCATACGATCGTTGGGCCTATCAATTGGGTTCGCTTGAGCCGGGCCAGTCGGCCCGAATTGGTCCCATGGTACGGCGGAGCGAGTTGAAGACGCTGCTTACGGGCAGAAAAATCGTCTTTGACGACACCAAGGAGAAGTATCACCACAAATCGAGGCCCTACGATCAAGGCAGCGTCGACACGGCCCGGATTTTGCGTATGATGATGTTCTACGAGGCGGCCGACGGACGACGCTATACCGGACTGCGCAATCGATACCAGCGCTTCGTCGATCTGAGCGGGCTGCTGAAGGCGGGTCGCGCGGTATTGATGGCCCGAGGCCCCGCCGAGTCGCCCAAACGTCACGGCGCCGAATTGCTCCGCGACAACCGGCCGTTGGCCGGTCCCAAGGATCCGCACGTTACGCTTTATCGATTTGTTTTTCCCGTACCAGAATCGAAGCAATGATTGATATAAAGCCGCGACCGTTGGTCGCGCCTGAAGTTTTTGAGGATCGTCGCGTCCGGCGTAGTTCGCGCGACCACCGGTCGCGGCTTTATGGCTGCCAAGCTTGAACGGGTTCCACGAATCAATAGCCCCCAGTGAATTGCCCAATGATCAAGACGCAGGACCTAACGAAAGTCTACGGCGACTTGCACGCCATCGATAACCTCACGCTCGATTTGGCCGAGGGCGACCTGTTCGGCTTTATCGGGCCGAACGGGTCGGGCAAGACGACGACCATGCGAATCCTGGCCACGCTAATGCAGCCGACCTGGGGCGAAGCGACGGTGGCCGGTTACTCGATCTATACGCACCCCAAGGAGATCCGACGCCTGATCGGATACATGCCCGACTTCTTCGGCGTCTACGACGACATGAAGGTGATCGAGTACCTGGAATTCTTCGCCGCCAGCTACCGGATCAAGGGCCCCGCGCGTCGCAAAACGTGCAACGACATGCTCGAACTGGTCGACCTGGGCTACAAACGCGACGCCTTCGTCACCAGCCTCTCGCGCGGAATGACACAGCGGCTCGGCCTGGCCCGCGTACTGCTGCACGACCCGCAAGTGCTCCTGCTGGACGAGCCGGCCAGCGGCCTGGACCCCCGGGCGAGGATCGAGATACGCGGGCTGTTGAAAGAGCTTCGCAAGCTGGGCAAGACGATCATGGTCTCCAGCCACATCCTGCCCGAGTTGGCCGACATCTGCAACAAGGTGGGCATCATCGAGCGCGGCCAACTGCTGGTCTCGGCCGAGGTGGCCGAGGTGATGAAGAAGGTTCGCCAGCGGACGCTTCTTAACATATCCGTGTCGGGCGATCCCGATTCGGCGGCCAAGCTGCTGGAAACGAGCGATCTGGTCGAGTCGGTCAACATTCGCGACGGCCTGATCTACACTACCCTGGCCGAGGACGTGGAAGACTACAGCGATTTGCCGACCCTGCTGATCGAAGCCGGCCACAAGCTGCATACGTTCAAGGAAGACGAGATCAACCTGGAAACCGCCTTCATGGCGTTGACCAAAGGAATAACGGCCTGAGGAGGCGGCGCCCTCTTTTCGAGTTTGGCCACGAACGGTATCCTAGTGGTCTGTATCAGCCACGTTGACGGGTGCCACTGCTGGCTTGCCCAGCAGTGCAAAGCCCAACCGTCGCCAAAACACTGCTGGGCAAGCCAGCAGTGGCACCCCGCAACAACCCATCAAGCTGCCCTTTTGCGAGTAAAACCATGGATAGCATTTTACACACGTCGCTGCATAACTTCGAGTCGGCGGCCGGGTGGCACTGGCATCTTGCCAGTGTTTCTTGGCGCTCGGCTTGTTGCCTGGACCTGAGTATTCGTTCATTCCCACGGACGACTGTCAGTTAGGCCGTGTATTTGGAGCCGGAAACTACAAGCCTGGGGCTCAAGAGCACTGGCGAAACGCCAGTGGCACCCCGTACAAAGCCGACCACCCCCCTGCCCTTTTGCGAGTAAAACCATGGATAGCATTTTACACACGTCGCTGCATAACTTCGAGTCGGCGGCCGACCGGCTGGGGCTGGACCAGGCGCGCCGCCTGCGGATACTTGGCCCCAAGGAGAAGATCGAGGTGGCCATCAATCCGGTGCTTTCCAACGGAGAAACGGTCTGCCTGCGGGTTTTCGTCGTGCGTCACAACGACGCAATCGGCCCGGCCAAGGGCGGCATCCGCATGACCCCGGACGTTACTCTGGACGACGTAACCGGGTTGGCGATGGAAATGACCTGGAAGACATCGCTTATCGGGGTTCCTTTCGGCGGCGGCAAGTCGGGCATCCGCTTCGACCCGGCCTCCGTATCACCCGACGCCAAGGAGATCATCATCCGCTCGTTCACCCGGGGCGTGCGGCGTCACATCGGGCCGGAAATTTACGTGCCCGCCCCCGACATGGGCACCACCGAATCTGACATGGCCCATATCCGCGACTGCATCTCCTATTCGGAAGGCACCTCGATAACCAACGGATG
>CAZDHN010000637.1:0-3925 GCA_964505115.1 uncultured Planctomycetaceae bacterium | reverse complement strand
ACGTGATGGAGGTCTGCGACGGGATCAAGGACCATTGCGTGCGCGACCCGAACGACCCGGACGATACCCGCTGGGAATACACCTATCACCAGCGGCTGTTCAAGTACGAGGTGCCCACGCTGTCGGCGGTCGACCAAATCGAATCCGTCTGCCGGCAGTTGGCCGAAACGCCCTACACCCGCCGGGCTCAGGCAATCACCTGGAAGGTTTGGGAAGACGCCACCTGCTACGATCCGGCCTGCCTGCAAAGCGTCTGGTGTCGGATCACCGAGGAGTCGGGCCAACGGCTGCTGAACATGAACGTACGGTTCCGCTCGAACGACGCCTACAAGGCGGCCTTCATGAACATCTTCGCGCTCGCCTGGCTACAAAGGAAGATCGCCGCGCGGATAGCCGAGCTATCGGGCGAGCCGGTCAGGCCGGGTCGCTACTGCCACATGGCCGACAGCTACCACATTTACGGCTCGAACCTGGCGGAGTTTGAAGCCCGCTTCCTGGGCGCGGTCGACAAGCGCGCCTTCGAGCAGCGCACCATGCGTTACGAGGATGTCAGCGACATGATGGACGAAGCCATACCCGGCATCCTGGAAAAGGCCCGCCAGATGGGCCGCTGAGCGCCTGTACTCGTTTGCCCCGTCTGCCGAGCCGACAGGCTCCCCCCGGTAGATTCGGAAGGCGAAAAGCCCGCTTCGGGAAATATACCCCGAAAGACGGGCCTTTTCAGCGAGGGCGAGGGGACTCGAACCCCCAACCACCGGATCGACAGTCCGATACTCTAACCAATTGAGCTACGCCCCCGTAGCTGAAGTCTTGAATTATACACCTAGAACATCGGCTTGCAAGTGCTTCGTAAGCTAGAATTATTTCGGGATGGATCGCGTCCGGTGGTAGCGGCCTTTGCGCACGGTCGGTTTCCGGCCGCGTTCGGACGTGATCCGAGTTCCCGGGGCGCCGAAGAAATCAGGTCGACAGGGAGCCTGCCGGTGGAACGTTACTTTCACGAATTATTCCGATACGTCGAGCGTCTGGATACACATCACTGGGTGTTGGTGTTTGTGGCAGCCGTGATAGTGGGAGTGCTATGCATGCGGGGATTCGGCTCGCGTAGTGACTATTAGTAAGTTCCTGTTGATAACAATGGCAGGAGCCTCGCCGCCGCGAAACCCGGCGCCACCAGACTTGCCCCGACAAGATAACCAGACAACACAACCCGACAAACAACCTCCATTTGGATAGCCAGATACCGTGGATCATTGGCTCTTTCAACTTCCTGTTCCCTTGGCTTTGGCGGTGGTGACCACCTTGGCCTACGTACTCGGACGCCGCACGAGATTTCCCAAGGACGAATTGGCCGTGCAATCGCGCCGCGAGTTGCGCCGAGCCCAGTCGGTCGCCCATGAATTGGAGAAGATCGCTTGGGTCATCCGTCGCAATCTGGCCAAGCACCACTCCAGCTTGCACAGGTTCAAGCAGCGCGTCGGTCAGTTGAGTGGCCAGAAGCAGGAGGCTGCCTGGAAAGATCTCTGCCAGGAAGCCGAGGAGATGCTCAAGCCCACCCTGCAACTTTCCACGCAGATAGCCAACGCCTACGATGAGCTTCGCCAACAGACCAACCACCTGATGACCTTTACCGAGGTCCGCACCGATCCGCTGACGGGCGTGAGTAATCGGCGCGCGTTGGACGACACGCTCACTTCGCAGTTCGCCCTGATGACCCGCTACGAGAACATCTTCTCGCTGGTGATCTACGACATCGACCATTTCAAGCTGGTAAACGACGAGCACGGTCACTTGCAGGGCGATCGCATCCTGCAGAATGTCGCCCGGCTGCTGGACGAAAGCGTGCGCGAAACCGATATCGTGGTTCGCTACGGCGGCGAGGAATTCGTGGTGGTCATGCCCGAAACCGATCTGCAAGGCGCTTGCGTGTTTAGCGAACGAATGCGCGCCCGGATCGAGGAAGATCTGCCCGTAACCGTCAGCGGCGGTGTTGCCGCTGCTTTGGACGGCGACACGGCCGAGTCGCTTCTGGCCCGGGCCGACGCGGCACTCTACGCCGCCAAGACGGCCGGCCGAAACTGCCTCTTCCGCCACGACGGCGAGCATATCGAATCGGTGGTCGAAGAAGCACCCACCACGCGGGTTTAGAACGTCCGCGACCACTCTCTCTTACCACTCTTGGGCCGGGGTCTGGACGATCGTCCGCGCCGTCGGGTATCATCGAGGGGCTGTCGCGGAAAGCGGCCGAGAGCCAATCCCCACTGAAGGTGCGCGGGCTTTCCGTAACAGTATCATCTGGGTGATGTCCCTGAATTTCCCACGTTAGCCCCGACCACTAGACCCGACCGCAAGAGGCCCGAAAGTGACCTGCAAAATCCTTCGCACAATTCCCGTCGTCACGTTGTTGCTCGGCTTGACCTTGGGTGCCGACTGGCCGCAATTTCTCGGACCCGACGGTAGCGCTGTTTCCGACAACTCGGATGTGCCCGCCAGTTGGAGCGCGACCGAAAATGTGGTCTGGAAGACTGCCCTGCCGGGCTTCGGCGCTTCCAGCCCGATTACCTTGGGCGGCAAGATATTTCTGACCTGCTACAGCGGCTATGGATTGGATCAGGATGAGCCGGGCGAGCAAGACGACCTGGAGCACGTCGTGGTCTGCATCGACGCCGCCGACGGAAAAATCCTCTGGCAGAAGGCCAGCAAGGCGAAGCTGCCCGAAACCGCCTATCGCGGATTCATAGCCCTGCACGGATACGCTTCGCCAACGCCGGTAACCGACGGACGAGGAATCTACGTCTTCTTCGGTCGCTCCGGTGTTATGGCCTACGGGCGGTCGGGCCAAGTTGTTTGGCGCGCCGACATCGGCTCCAAGACACACGGCTGGGGCTGCGGCACCTCGCCGATCATCTACAAGAACCTGCTCATCGTCAATGCGAGCGTCGAGAGCGAATCGATCGTGGCGCTGGATAAACTCAGCGGCAAGGAAGTCTGGCGGACCGATGAGATTCGCCAATCCTGGAGCACGCCCGCGCTGGTCGAACTGCCAAACGGCGAGCAGGAATTGGTCGTCAGCATGCACGGTAAGGTGTTGGGTCTGGAGCCGGCCAGCGGCAAACAGCTTTGGCAATGCGACGCCGTGCAGGATTACGTCTGCCCGGCGGTTGTCGCACACAAGGGAATCGCTTACGTCAGCGGCGGTCGCAAGCCGCTCACTATTGCCATCCGCTGCGGCGGTCGGGGCGACGTGACCGACACGCACCTGCTCTGGGATATGAAAAAGACCTCCAGGGTTCCCACGCCCTTGTATCACGACGGACTGCTCTACTGGGTGAGCGATCGGGGTATTGCCGTCTGTGTGAAGGCTGATACCGGGGAAGTGATCTACGAGAAACGGCTCTCCAAGGCCGGCAAGGTTTATGCCTCGCTGGTAATGGCCGGCAATAACCTATTCGCCGTCACTCGCGAGAATGGCACAATCGTGCTGGCGGCCGGTGAAGAGTTCAAGGAACTCGGCCGAAACGATCTGGGCGACTCGAGCATCTTCAACGCAACGCCCGCCGTCCACGAAGGCCGCCTCCTGATCCGCTCCGACAAGTTCCTCTACTGCATCGGCAAGTAATCGCTCGGCCGGCGGGCCCAGCGGAATAATCGAACGCTTTCGGCACGAAAACCACAGTGGGGTAGGTCGCGGGTGGTTGTGCGCCATCCCCCTCTGCTGTACTGTAATTCAGAGTTTACAAGTAGAAATAGGGCTCTTTTCGGGCGGACGGAGTAGAGATCGATGGCAAAAAAGCCTTCCGCGAAGAAAGCGGACGCGAAAGATGAGAATCCACCCGCCGATAAGGCAGCTAAAGAAGGAGCGGCGGGCAAGGAGGATGTCAAGCCGGTGAAGGGCGCCAAGGCGACCGGTGTTCGCGAGGAGTTG
>CAZDHN010000636.1:0-3933 GCA_964505115.1 uncultured Planctomycetaceae bacterium | reverse complement strand
GTGGTGTGTGCTTGAGCATGACTGATCTCCCTGGCTGAAAGGCCGAGACTGAAAGCAAACGTGACGGAAAAGACATCCTTTCAAACTGGCACCGCCCTCCCTCGTGGCCCGCGATTAGGCCCACCGTTCGGGACGATCCCGTTCCTCACAGTGCGGCGGGGAAGGTCCCGCTAACCACCGCCACACCGTCGATTATAACCCACCGGACATCCGTGTCAATTATGATTTTTAACAAAATATTTACAATATCTTATGGCTGCGGGTGAATCAGCGTGCCTCCTGCTTCGCCCAAACGGAATCGATAAGCTCAAGCATCCGCCGGACCGGTTGGCGCCCGCCCTCCGGGCCGACTTTGGCACTACAACGCCATGTTCAACCGATTTGCCGTTTATTGACGCTCAGTTAAATAGTGTCGGGAGGCCGACCAACGGGAAGGGCGGTTTCGCCGCGAAAGACGCCAAACCACCACGACATTGCTTTTCTGATCATCAATAGCCACCGGGCTCGCCCGGCGCGTTTGTGCTCGGTACTTCAGGCGAGCGGCTCGACACCAACCGCTGAACCATTATAATGCCCGCGTCGGACGAACGCATCCGACCGCTGCAATCAACAACTTGCACTGTCTGCCGTGGGCCTTACTCCCGTTTCTTACCCCATCAGCAAGGAATGCCCCATGTTGTTCCGAAACTCACTTGGATTGTTTTTCAGTCTGGCGGTCGCGCTTGGAGCACTCTTGGTGACAGGGTCGGCGCGATGCGCCGAAGGCGAGGCGGCTGGCGGGCTTCGCATAGGATGGGCGTCGACCGACATTACGCCGGACAAACCCGTCGTCCTGGTCGGCTTCTCCAGCGCAAGGATTTCCACCGGGGTGACGGACCCGATTACCGCCACGGCCCTCGTGCTCGAATCGGCTGGGCAGGGCGGCGCGGCCGATATGGCAATACTGGTCTCCATCGACATGGTCGGCGTCGGTAACAAGCTGAGCGATCGGGTCCGGGAAAAGGTGGGCGAGGCGCTGCCGGAGATCGACGTGAATAAGATCGTGCTCAACGCGACCCACACGCATTGCGCGCCGGCGTATCGCACGTCGCCCGACATGGTCGCGAAGTTGGCGAAGTTCGGCATCGACGTTCCACTCGCCTGGTCGCCCTGGGGCATCGACATGGGCGTCATGTCGCCGTTGGAATACGTCGAGTTCGCGGCCGGGCGGATTGCCGGCGCGGTCGAGAAGGCGTGGAAAGGCCGGAAGCCCGGCGGCGTCAGCTTCGGCTTGGGCCACGCCGTGGTCGGGCACAACCGGCTGACGGCGTATTTCGACGGCAACTCGCGAATGTACGGCCCCACCGACCGTGCCGACTTCAGCCACGTGGAAGGCTACGAGGACCATTCGGTCAACTTGCTGTACACTTGGGACGCGAATAAGAAGCTCACCGGCGTGCTGGTCAACATCGCCTGCCCGTCCCAGGCAAGCGGCGGTTCGAAGATTACCGCCGATTTCTGGCACGACACACGCAACGAGCTGCGCACTCGCTTGGGCGAGAAGCTCTTCGTTCTTCCGCAATGCTCCGCGGCCGGCGATCAGTCGCCGGTGGTGATGGTTGCCAAGAAGGCCGAAAGCCGCATGGAGCGACTGACGGAACGCAGCCGCCGACAGCAGATTGCCGTGCGGATTGCCGATGCCGTCACTTCCGTCCTGCCTTACATGGAAAAGCACGTCGACTTCAAACCAGTTCTCGCCCATCGCGCGGAGCAGGTCGACCTCAGCCGCCGACTCCTCTCGGAAGACGACGTCAAGAAGCCCCGCGCGACGCATCATCGCCGCGAGGTGGAATCGGTGGAACAGGCGTTCAAACGGCTGCTGGGCGACTATCAGAAGCTGCGCGAGAGAATCGAGAAAAACCCGGAAGCGAAGCAGAAGCCGGGCTGGTTCCGTCCTATCTCCGCCGTCTACTGGCGGCTGGGGAGAGCATCGCGGGTGCTGGACCGCTACGAATTGCAGAAGACGCAGCCCACCATGCCGGTGCCGGTCCACGTGATCCGGATCGGCGACATGGTCATCGCAACCAACCCGTTTGAACTGTACCTCGACTTCGGCATGCAGATGAAGGCCCGCAGCAAGGCAGTGCAAACGTTCGTCGTCGAGCTTGCCGGCGGAAGCGGTTTTGGCTACCTTCCAACCGAACGATCGGTGGCCGGCGGCGCCTACGGCGCCATTCCCGAAAGCACCAATGTCGGCCCCAAAGGCGGCCACGAACTGGTCAAACGAACCCTGGAATTGATCGATTCGCTCTGGGCGGAGCAGTAGAGCACCTGTTGGCTAGCCCGCGACGAGAAGCGGGTTTCCGCGGCCGATCAGCCGCGGCCCCATTGAAGCGATCAACTCCGCAACCATTGCGACGCGGCAGACGATTTTGTTCGGCTTGACGCGCGCGCCACGTGTTAGGCGTCTTGCCCACACATCGGGACGTGAATTCTTGACACTAGACACGGACGGGATTGTTAGCAGCGGCAGGTAATGAATTTTCATGCTCTAGCGTGTCAGAGTACTTGCAGGGCGCATTAGCCTTCGCAGGGAGGCGATTCGCCCTCGCGTGGCCGCCTAACTATCCACGCTTTGGGACTTGCAACCAAACGAAAAACCTCCGGGACAGCCTACCGCGACCGAACCGCCACGACACCTCACCGCCCACACTAACGTCGAACGCCCTGGATTCTGGCTCTCATGAACTAAGACGCCCTGAAGCAAGAGCCATTCTGCCCAGGAATCTCTGGAGTGTATTGTTCATGAACGGCTAATGCTCCGTTGGAATTTCAGCACGCCAATTACGTCTTGAGCCGTCTAGCCATCTCCTGGCGGATCTTTCTGATCGAGTCGACCTTGCCTATCGGAGCGTCCTTGGTATCGGGACCCTGAAATAGAAAACGACTCAGACTGTAGTCCAATTCTTCCGTCCGTCTGTTGATTCGGTCTGCGTATCTCGCCTTCAGGCATAATTCCACGAGAGCGTAGACTTTCAGCATGGTGCCGAGGCGTTCATGGCCCCATCGGCTGCGATTGCGGTTGAACCAGGCTTCGAGGCGATCGGGTCCTTTCGAAAAACGTTCGTGTTTGTCTAGATCGTGGAGCTTGAACGTGTGGTCGCGAAGCAGGTACCAGGGGATGAACAACGCCATGCCCGCCTCGCTCACCTGCGCCAAAGGATAGAAGGAGGGAGTCGCGATCCCCGCCCACATCGGAATCGGCAGATTCCAATTCGCAAACGTATGTATGCACCATCTCTGGTAGAAGCGAGTGTAGTCGTTGTAGAAGTCACGGATCCCCTCCGGGACGACGGGGCTGCGTCCCTGAAAATCGGTCGGGTAGACAGGAAAACCTCCTATCTCTCTTATCCGGGGTTCCCAAGCCTTGCGAACGTCGGCCCATTCTTTCCGAAACTCCGGGTTAGTGACCAACCAGCCGACGTAACCCCACTTGCGAACCTCAATCTTCTCGACGATCTCATCCCGTGTGGCGAAATGTTCCTGAATCAGAAAAGGGCTTCGCCCACGCTGTTCCATGTCTTCGGCCAGCATTTGCTTGATTTGCTGGTCCGTCGCTCTCTGCCGCTGCAATAGCACGTGGGCCTCTTCCTCCGTGTTGTCCTCCGGGAAAGATTCCCTGAGGGGCGGATAACCATAGGAATGTTCCAAGAAGAACCCACCGCCGGATAAGCGGGCCAAGTCCCTCATTTGAAGGAACGCCCCAGCGGCGCGGAGCGATGGCGAGGGAACAACAGCGGCAGCCCCAGGCAGGCTATCCAGGCGTCATATCGGTCCACGAACTTTACACCCTGGACGAGGCCAGGAAGAGATTGCGGTGGACCGAATCCGCCCTGCGCGCCGCCCGGCGGCGCGGTTTGAATCTCCTGTCGAGTGGCAAGCGGAAATTCGTCA
>CAZDHN010000635.1:0-3935 GCA_964505115.1 uncultured Planctomycetaceae bacterium | reverse complement strand
CTTGAATTGCTCGCGGGCATCCGTTATTCTGGGGGGATGCTTGCGTTTCCGGTCGATGGACTGGAACTGCTTCGGGCTCTGTCACGTGGGGGACGGTGATGTCGAGCGATTTCGATCCGTATCGTACTTGGCTAGGTATTCCGCCTGACCAACAGCCTCCCAACCATTACCGGCTGCTGGGGGTATCGCTATTCGAGGACCAGCCCACGGCCATCGAGCACGCCGCCGACCAGCGGATGGCCCATCTGCGAACGCTTCAGACGGGCAAGCACGCGGCGCTTTCTCAGAAGCTGCTGAACGAGGTGGCGAACGCCCGAGTCTGTCTGCTCAACGCCGAGAAGAAAACGGCCTACGACCGGCAATTGCGCGGCACGATGGAGTCGCGAGCGGCCGGCGAGCGGAAGGTTGCTCCGCCACCCGCTCCTCCGGCAGCGCCCGAGGTGACCGGCGACCGGACGGAAGCATACGAGCCGGCGCCGCCGGCAAAGCCGTCCGGGCGAGCGGCTGCCCAATCGGCCCTGCTGGGCAAGCTGGGTGAGTACGAGTTGACCGAGCAGTTGGGCCAAGGCGGCATGGGCACCGTCTACAAGGCCACGCACACCAAGTTGGGTCGCGAGGTGGCCGTCAAGGTGCTCCGCAAGGGCAGCCTTGCCGACGAAAGCGCCGTCGCCCGATTCGATCGCGAGATGAGAGCCGTCGGCGCGGTCGACCACCCGAACATCGTTCGCGCCATGGACGCCCGGGAGGTCAAGGGAATCCGCTTCCTGGTCACCGAACTGGTCAAGGGATCGGACCTAAGCGAGGTCGTGCGGCGCGTGGGACCGTTGCCGGTGGCCGATGCGTGCGAGTTGATCCGCCAGGCGGCCCTGGGGCTGGAGTGCGTCCACCAGCACGATCTGGTCCACCGCGACGTGAAGCCGTCGAACCTGATGTTGACGTTCGAGGGGCAGGTCAAGCTGCTCGATCTGGGATTGGCCAGATTCCAGTCGGGCCAGCAGCCGGACGATGAGATGACCGGCACCGGCCAGGCGCTCGGCACGATCGACTACATGGCGCCCGAACAGACTACCGATACGCACAACGTAGACATTCGAGCGGACATCTACAGCCTGGGCTGTACGCTCTACAAGCTACTTAGCGGTCACGCGCCGTTTGCCGACTCGCGGTACAAGACGCCGTTTGCAAAGATGGAGGCGCACCTGCGCAAGCCGCCGCCCAAGATCACGCAGTTTCGCAAAGACCTGCCCAAGGAGCTAGTGTCGGTAGTCGGCAAGATGCTGGCTAAGGACCCGGCCAAGCGGTTTCAAACGCCGGCTGAGGTGGCCGACGCGGTCGGTCGCTACGCCGTCAGTTCCGACTTACCCGGCCTGCTCGCCCGTGCCCGGAGCAAGACGGCCGCTCCGAGGCCCAGCCGGGAGCTGGAAGCGACCATGGGGTCGCAATCGACCGGTGTAACGCGGTTCTTGGAACTGCTACGAATCAAGTCCCCGCCGCCACCGTCCGGCAGCAGCGGGGAAGAGGTTCGGACGAAGCGTCCTTTGGTTCTCGGTGCGGTGGGAGCCGGCGTGTTGCTAGTCGGCCTGATATTCGGCGGTCTATGGCTGATCAGTGGGTCGTCGGCTGCCCCGGTACTGGTTTTCGACTGGCCGAACGACGTGCGCCAAGATACGAAACTCCAGATCGACGGCAAGTGGTCCAGCGTGCCGCAGTCGAAAGGGCCCATCGAACACTCCTGCAAGCCGGGCGAGCATCGCATTGTGGCCGAGCGCCAGGGGTACAAGCGGTGGGAAACGGTCGTTCAACTGGAGCCGGGCGAGCGGCGCAAGATATCGCCCAGTTGGAAGCGACAAGCAGTCGTTCGCAAAGATGCCGACGCCGCCGTCCGGCCCGATCTGAAGAAGCCGCCCAGTCCTACGAAACCGCCGGCGGTGGCAATGGTTCCGAAACCGGAGCCCGAAGCAGCCAAGCCGGAACCACAACCAAAACCACCCGAGCCGAAGGAAACGACGCCGGAGCCCGCGCCGAAAGAGCCGAAGGCGGCGGAGATCGACCCGGCCTTGAAGCTTCAACAGGAGCTTGACGCGAAGTATGCGCAAGCCCTAGAGCCGGTCGAGGCGATGGTTTCGGCGTGGGACTTTTCCGGTGCGGTGGCGGCGCTGGCGAAGATCACATTCGACAAGCCTGAACTCATGTCGCGCCGCAACGCCCGGGGCCGAGAGCTTCAACGGCTGGTGAAATTCAAGACTCGCATCATCGCCAAGATCAACACGGCCGACCCGCCGCTGAAGAAGAGCGACATTATGCTCCGCGGCATCAACGGCGAGGTGGCCAAGGCCGACGAGAAGTCGATCAGCGCGAAGTTAGCCAGCGGGAAGAGCGAATCGCACGCCTGGAGTGAACTGAGCGAAAAAACCCGTTCCCGGCTGGTGCAGCTTGTAATCGACCGCGAGAGTGCCGACGACTGGCTATCGGCCGGCCTACTGGCCTTCGCCTCCGGCGACGAGGCCCTGGCCGAGAAGTTCTTAACCCAGGCCCAATCCCGAGGCGCCGAGGTCGGGCCTTATCTGGCCTCGTTGGCCGAGCGGGCCTTTGGTCGGGCAAACGGACTGCTGGAGAAAAAGGAGTTCAGCAAAGCCACCGCCCTGCTGAGTAGTATCGAGAAGAAATACGCCAAAACGCCCTGGTTCGCGTCCCGCCGCCAGGCGTTCGACGCCACCCGGGCCGCCACAAAGACGGGCGCATACGAAGCGGAAGCCGACAAGCTCTACGCCGAAGCGGCGAAGCTCTTCAAGGAGAACGAACGTTTCGACCTGAAACCGCTCGTCGAAAAGCTCAAAACCGACTACGCCGACTCCCGCGCGGTGACCAACGCCGATCGCAAGCCATCGTTCGCCGAAATGGAACAGGCCGTATCCAACCTCGGCAAGCTGCTCACCGTCCGGCTCGGCGGCAAGGCCGACTTCCGCAGCATCCAGCAGGCAATCAACGCCGCCCCGCCCAACAGCGTGATCGAGATCCAGGACGTTGGGCCGTACAAGGAGCAGATCAACATACCAGAGCAGAAATCGGGGCTAACGATCCGGGGCAAGAAAGGCCAGTGGCCGATTCTCGGAGCTACCACAGTCGGAGCGCCCGGAATTTCGATCGAACGCGTTGTCATTGTGAAGGCGTTGCAACTCAATCGTGGTCCCGTCCACCTGCGATCGGCTGTCTTGGCGTCTATTGGGATTCCAGGCGACGGCGCTACCCACTTGGAGACGTGTGTCCTGATGGGATCGGTCAGAACGGCGGCCTTGATGACCATGAACAATTCTGTGTTGCTTAAGGAAGCAACCGGTGGTGCTATTTTTGTGAGGGGCCGGAGCGCCCTCAAGCTTGACAACGTGGTCGCACCATCCATGAATGTAAATGCCTACCGAGTCAAACATTGCACAATCCCAGGATTCGTGAGCGCAGGGGGCGGATCTCCCTCCAAGGCCGCAAATTCGATCATAGGGAGGGTTAATGCAAGCGGTAGTCCCTCGCAGATCGACTACTGCAACGTCTTCCCCGGGGGCTATGCCGGAATGGCAAAGCCCGGCAAGAACTGCATCAGCGTCGATCCGCAGTTCGTCAACCCCAAGGGCTTCGACTACCGGCTCGGCCCCAAGAGCCCTTGCCGGGGCAAGGCGTCCGACGGCGGCGACCTGGGCGTGCGCTACACGCCAGAGATGCTAGAGATGCTCAAGCTGGCCTTCGCGCTGCGTCAGCAGGGGATTATTAAGTTCTGAGGCAAGGGGTGCCACTGGCGTCTCGCCAGTGCTGATTAGCCCGGAGCTTGTTCGTTGGTGTTCCCAGAGCCCGTCGCGCGTCTACCGTTTTGTGGTCGCACATACGCACGGGGCGGCGGGGCCGCCAACCAAACCGGTGCTGCCGCACCCAGGCAAGAACCCACC
>CAZDHN010000634.1:0-3935 GCA_964505115.1 uncultured Planctomycetaceae bacterium | reverse complement strand
TAACAAAACCCGGATGAAAACGAATTCCCCACAACCTCACATTTTCGGGAGCCCACCCCTACCCCTATCACTCCAACAGTGCTGGCAACGCGCCGGGCAATGCGCGGCGGCCAACTCGTGAGCCCATCTTCTCCAGAGCCCCGTCCGGGGCCACGCTCTTCGTCAATCAGCCGTTCCGTCGCATCAATTGGTCAACCATCCAGCCCGATGCTGCCGAATTGATGGAATGGACCGGTATGCACTCACTTCCACCCGGGTGAGATCAATCGGAAATATGGGATAACTGAGTCAATAGGGGTAGCAAGGAATCTCAGGTAATGTACGAGGCTTTTTTCGGCTTTGAGGGACGACCGTTTGGCTCGATACCGCGCGTGGACCAATACTTTCCCGCCGCGGCAATCGAGGCCGCGCGGCAGACGTTGGTCCGATGCATCGAGCGGGCCGAGGGAGTGGGGATGGTGGTCGGGCCGTCGGGCACGGGAAAGACACTCTTGTGCCAGATGTTGGCCGAGCAATTTCGACAATCGTTCGCGGTAGCCATGCTGAAGGGACGCTTGAGCACGCGGCGCGCACTGCTTCAAGCCATTCTGTACCAGTTGGGGCAGCCCTACCGAGACATGGACGAGGGCGAACTCCGCCTAGCGCTGGTCGACCACCTGAGTTCGGGCGATAAGTGTAAGGCCGGCATGTTGCTTCTGGTCGACGAAGCCCATTCGCTCCCGCTAAGGTTGCTCGAAGAGATACGCATGATCGGCAACCTGGTCTGCGACGGCCAGCCTCGGATTCGCACCGTCTTGGTCGGCGGCCCGGTCTTGGAGGAGCGGTTCGCCAGCCCGAAGTTGGAATCGTTCAGCCAGCGGCTGATCGCCAGGTGCTACCTGGAATCGTTCAATCGGAGCGAAACCGAAGAGTACATTCGCGCGCAGATCGACGGGGCGGGCGGGGTGGCCGAGGCGATTTTCCCGCCCGACGCCTGCAAAGCCGTTTACCAGGCAACCGACGGCGTACCCCGATTGATCAATCAGGTGTGCGACCATGCACTGTTGCTGGCCTACGCCGGTGGGCACGAGCAGATCAGCGCGCTTGGCGTCGAGGAGGCCTGGGCCGACTTACAGCAGTTGCCCACGCCATGGACCGGGGAACCGCAAGGGGAGGGCGAGAGCAGCGTTATCGAGTTTGGCGGACTGGACGACGAGTTGTCAGCCGAGGGGCCGCCGGCCGATGAGTTGCCGACCGATGAGTTGCCGACCGACGAGTTGGCGACCTACGAACCCGAGCCCGAGCCCGAGCAGGCAACCGTACTGCCGCCGCTACGAGTGCGCCCGACTGACGAAGAGGAGGAGGAGGAAGGCTTCCTCGAACCGGCCGAGCAACTCGAGCAGATCGAAGAGACGCTATCCGCCATGGACGAGGAGTTCAGACCGGCCGGATCAATCGGACCGGAGATGGAACTGTCGTTCGACGAACCGCCGCCCCAGGCAGTAGCTGTTGTCGACCCCTTTGGCGAACCGTTCGAAGAAGAGGAAGAGATCGTCTGTGTCACTCGCGTTCCCTTGCCTCGTGCCGGCAGGGAAACCAAACCGTTTGAAACACAACCGCCGATTCCGGAAGCCGCGCTGCCTGACGAACCGGTAACCGAGCCGGTCGATGAATCTGCCAACAGCGAGCCGGAAAACAGCGAGCCGGAAAACAGCGAGCCGGAAAACAGCGAGCCGGAAAACAGCGAGCCGGAAGGGGGGGGCTTGCCGGAAAGCTCGGGAGGCGAACCGCGGACCGTGCTCATGCATGCAGACGAGCCGGTCGACGAGCCAGTCGACGAGCCAGTCAACGAGGGCCAGCCCGTGGGCGAAGATGACGACTTGATCATCATTGAGGACGCTTCCCATCAAGAGACGCCTCGGCCCGCTTGGCCCGTTACTCCCGTCAGGAGTCAAGAGTACCGACAATTGTTCTCGAAACTTCGTCGCGGCTAGCTTGTCCGAATACCGTGGAACATGCAGGGAAGCCGTCCATGAGCCGGATGCTCGAAGCGCTCAAGCAGATCGAGTCGCTATCGCACGAGTTACCGCTGCGCGTGGACGAAGCGGCCGAGGTATCGCAGCCCGTCGAAGAGCGGGAGGCCGTTGCCGAGCCGGTCGATCTGTCCGCCGCGGTTGAGATTGCCGTGAGCGTCGCGCCAGCGTCCGAATCGATGGTTGTGGCGATGCCGCCGATCATTCTGCCGGTCGAGCCGATACTTGAAACCCCCGCCATGCCGGAACCGCGAGTCGACCTGAAACGGCCGGTCCACGATCGGCACTACGTCGAACTGGCCGAGAACGTGCTCGGGCAAATGCCGCCGGACGGTCGGGCGGCCCTCTTGTTCGTCGGTGCCGAGCCGGGTCGGGTCGAGCTGAAAGTGCTCGGCTCGCTGGCTGCCGTGCTGGCGGAACAAATCGCCGGGGAAGTGCTGCTGGTCGACTGTGACATCCGGCGCGAAGAGTCGGCCGAGTTCTCGGGGGTATCCACGCCAAGGCACCCCGGATTGGCCGAAGTGCTTGCAGGCGCCGTGCAATGGCGGGAAGCCGTCGTGGGCACTCAGGTCAAGGGCGTCGGCCTGCTACCCGGCTCCCGATTGCCGCAAGGCTTGCCGCCGGAGCAGCTTGAAAAGAGCGATACGTCGGGACTAGTCGCCGAGCTACGCAAGCGATATCAACTGGTGCTCTTCGCCGGCACCCAGCCCGACGATCCGCTGATTGCCCGACTGACCGCCTGCTGCGACGGTACGTACCTGCTAGTTCGGTTGGGCGAAACTCACCGCCGGACGGCCGCTCGGTCGATCCGCTCGCTGCAACGTCGCGGCGGTCGCCTACTCGGCTCGATCGTAACCGGTGGTTAAGCCATGTAGGTTATGCTTCAGCATCACGCGACCGGACAAGATGTTGTGCTAAAGCATAACTACAGGCCATCAGCGACTTTATTGGACCAGTCGGACTTGCGGGTTGGTGATAATCTCTTCGAATATCTCGGTCAATCGCTGTTCGTATTCGGCCGGGTTGCCGCTGCCGCGGGGGCTCTCGCCCGAGTCGTTGGACGTGCCGCCCATCCGGGACATTCGGTCCATGAAATCGTAGTCGGTTCCCAAACCGACGCCCACGGGAAAGACCATCCAGTTGTCGGCCTGCATTTGGGCCGACTGCATCAGGGGCGCGTCGAGCCAGTAGTACCCGCCGCCGTACATGTCGTCGCTCGGATTGTCGTTAGTGTACTGGTCGATCTCCGATTCGCTGCTCGCGTAGGCGTTTGGTACTCCGTCGGTCAAGAGCACGACGATCTTGTTGGTCGAGAACCGGCCCTGGCCGCCCTCCTCTTGCGACTTGATGTGGTCCTTGGCCATGATCATGCCCGCCTCGGTGGAGGTCGAGTTGCCCTTGTCGCCGACTGCTTGCAGGTCGGTGCAGGACAGCATCGCGGCGTCGTAGTCGCCGGTAAGCGACTGCTTGATGATCGGCCCGCTGCCGCTGGGTGTGTCGAAGGCAACGACCGAGACCCAATCGCGTTGGTTGGGGTCGGAGATGTTCTCGTTACGCTCCTTAACCACCTGCATGGCCGCGATCAGTGCCCGGCGCGCGGCGTGCATCGGCTGCGATCGGGGTGGGAAACTGAACGTACCGCCCGCCGTGCCCTCCGAGTGCCAGGGGCAATCGGCACTGTACTTGGAAAGCGGCGTGTACTGGTCCCCGGTCGGTTGGATGTCGCGGCCGTGGTCCATCATAAACTGTACGTACGTCATGTAGCCGATCTTGTTGTAATACGCCTTGGGCAGATTGCTGCTGGCGGTGGGAAACGTGCTCTTGTTCGGGTTGTTGAACTTGTTGATTCGGTCGCTGTCCTGGTTGGGAGGGATCCGGCCGCGATCCGTTAGCGGGTCGCCTTCGGCATCACCACCACCGCCG
>CAZDHN010000633.1:0-3936 GCA_964505115.1 uncultured Planctomycetaceae bacterium | reverse complement strand
GACACGCCAAGAGTTCTTGGACGAGTGAGGCGGAGGTGGATCACCAGCGGCCGCTCAAGAAGCGGGGGCGGAGGGATACGCCGAGGGTGGCCAGGCGATTGGCGGAACTTGGCTGGGTGCCGGAGGTCGTGCTTTCCAGCGATTCGAAGCGGACTCGGGAAACGGCTGACCTCTTGGCGGAACAGTGGCCGGAGGAAACGCGGTTCGAGTTCTCGAGTTCTCTGTACGGGGCGGGAATCGAAGAATTGATCGACGAGGCATACACCGTCCCGGACGATGTCGAGTGCCTGCTCGTCTTGGGCCACAACCCCGGTTGGGAGCAGGTCCTGGTCTGGCTTACCGGTGAAGACGTGGAACTGACCACCGCCAATGCGGCACTCCTTGAAGGCAGCGGGCGAACCTGGCCCGAGGCGCTGGCCGACCGCGACGGCTGGAAACTCCAGGAGGTCGTTCGCCCCAAAGAACTGCCGGGCTGATATCGACCTCGATCATCAGCCTTGGGGGAACTCCTGGGCAAGCTTGACGGCCTTGGCGTCCTTTGCGTCCAGGATCACGGCCTTGCGGCCGCGGACATCGAGAATCCGGTGCTCGGCACTCCGGTCGGCATTAGTTACCCGGGCTCCATGGTAGTAGCGAAACCGTTGGAGCGTAAACGGCGTGTCGGTCCGGATCGCCTGATCCGCCGCGCCCGTACAGCGGCCGACGCCGATCCGCGAGTCCCACTGCAATGCTAGCTCGGCGCCCTCGGGCACCGACTTGGCCCGCAACACCTTGTAAGCGATCCGGCGATCCGGGTTGGTGATGAAGATTACGGCGCCGACCATTGCGGCGGCGTCGGGCGGAGCGGGCGCGACGGTAATCGTCTCGGCCGCGCGGTCCACTCGGATGATCTTACCCCGGTATTCGGGACTATCGAGCGTTATCCCGAAACGGCCTTTGGTCAATCTGGTTCCACCCACCAGCGAGATCGCCACGGGCAGGCCTTCTTTCTCGCGATAGAGGCCGAACCGGCCGGCGAAGCTGATCTCGCCTTCGGCGGTGCGAAAAATGGTTGGGTGTGATGAGAGCAGGACGGTATCCGTGCTGTCGCTCAACTCGATCCGGCATCCTTGGGCGGCGAATCCTTGCTTGTCTTCACCGGAGAGTTTCAGCGGCCGAACGGCGCGAATCGCCGGCGTGCCGAAATGCGGCTCTGAGTCGAATGGCACGCGGGAACAGTCAATGATCACCAGCAGAACTGGTCTCTTACTGGTAGAGGAAGGCACATGCAATCAACAACACAATAGCCGGACGACGCATTTGATCCTCGTAGTGAGACCCGGGATGGATGCTACTACTGAGCCAACTCGCATTGTCCGCCGCCCGCCCGCTTGAGCTTGCCCTGCCGGACCAGTTCATCCCAGACGGCCTGTGGGAACTGGTCGGGCGGCGTGATGCCCACGATGCCCGACTGCTGACCGCTGCTCATTGGCCCGACGCCGATTCGCGAGTCGTCGTCCAGGCAGGTCAGTTTCAATCGCCTCCTGAAGGCCTTCATCGCCGCCTTGAGTTCTCGCGGACTGTGTTCCGGCGGTTGCGATTCATCGGATGGTGGCATGGAGAACTCCTTGCAATGGTGAAAGACATAATAAAGATGGCGTAATCGCGCCAGGGGCAGCGGTTCGAAGCATGGGTCTCGCGGCTTTCCAGGTGGAACCGTTACGTTCCAGCCAACGCATATTATACTGGGCAGCGGGCAGCCTGTCGACCGAGCGTTCACACGGCAAAGGATCCCCGACAAGGACTCGACCCTTGGACTTAGCGGCTTCCGGCGGAGCACTTCGGCCGGCTCGAAACCTTTTCCTCCCTCCCTTGCTGTCAAGCACTTGCGTCGTTCGCCGTGTGTCCGGTGGGCTTGTAAGAGTGCCGCGTGGAGTTCTTGGGAACCATGGGAGGCAAATGCTGGTCAGCGCCCGGCCGGCGTGCTAAACTGCCAGCCTGATTGATGGCGCGATGCTGTAAGGGCTCGTCGAGTTGGCCATCCCGCGAGCCATGTCCGCCCGGGAGGAATACGATGTCGCCATATGAGTACACCGGCCTGGCAGCGTTCGGCCGAGATCGCGGTACGGTGCCGCTGCTTTCCCCGTCGGGGGCAACAGGGCTAACCAGATCCTTTGGTCATCAAGAATAGGGGATGAGCATGCATATCAGACGAACGTTTCTGAAAGTCCTGGCTCTCATATCCATTGTCGCAATGTGTTCCAGTGCCTTGGCCGGTGCCGCGGAGCGGCCGAATATCCTTTGGATCACCTGCGAGGATACCACCGCGTGGTTGCTCCAGAAGACAACGCCCGCCGAGGAACTCTACGACCTGGCCGCCGATCCGCATCAACTCAACAATCTGGCAAGTTCTCCCGGCCATAAGGACGCACTCGCCCGGCTGCGCGAGACGTTGTACGGTCGCATGCGGGAAATCAGAGACACGGGCTTGCTCTCGGAAACCGAAATGCACGGTCGTTTTACGGGCAGTCCTTACGACGGCATGCACAATCTTTCCGAGGCGCGGTACGATGCCATCCTCGACACGCCATTGCGGACAAGATAACGCCACCCAGCGTGGAAAACCAAGACCAACTTCCCGAGCAGGCCGTCAGGTCGCACGCGTCACCCGAATGTAAGTATTCGCCGAAGGGGTGGAGCATCCAGTTGCTATCGTCGTTTTTCCCGGCGTTTAAGGGGTTGCTAGCATTGCAGTCCCACCCCTTCGGCGAATACTTACACCCGAATGGACCTAAGCCATTGGCAGGCCAGCAGTTGCGCAGCCCGGCGACCATAACACGCTTCTTGTGTGTGGGGGGCATACCCGCCGAGAATTACCACTTTTAGTGCTTGCGGCGCCTTGACAGCCCGATCTATCGAGGCAAAAATAGAAACCATCGTCGGGGACGGTTCCCGCCAAGTAATCCCGGCTCGCCCCGTTTTCAGCAGTTTGCACCTAAAACCGGAAGAGCCATTTTAGTTTCAGCCAGGGAGATCAGTCATGCTCAGGTACACATCACTCGTTGCGGCAAGCGTTCTCACGCTCGCGGCCCTGGCCACTTCGGCGATGGCCGACCCGTTCTACCAGAACGACTTCACCACTCGGACAAGCCTCGGGCTAATCGGCGGGACAACAACGTTCACCCCCTACACTATCGGCAACCTCGTGGGAGCTACCCAAAACACCACGGCCCAGGATAGCTGGTATCGCCGGGGGGGCGGCACTTCGGCGGTTACGGTAGCCGACGACGGGGGAAACCAGTATGTGCGGATCGCACCCACTACAGTAGAAGAACATGATTACGCGAATGCGCTTCAGAAAATCGGCTCGGATGCCACGCTCTTAGGCGACGGCTTGCGGCTTTCGATCGATATGTCACCCGCTTCTGACTGGGATGAAGACGCAGCAACGCACGGGCAGTACGTCTTCCTGGGCGACGACTATTTCTACGCGGGCAGCGGCGGTTCTTACACGAACTGCGTGGCAAGCGCGTTCGGCTTTCAGGAAGATGAAGGTGATAGCAACGTGCGGAAATTCATGGCGCGCGACGGGACCGGTAGCATGAGCTATTCCCCCGTATATAGGGACGCTACTGTTGCTACGGGCAATTGGTATCGGTTCGTCGCGGATCTGGACTTTTCGACCAATAGCTATGCGCTGAGCATCTACGATCTCGGGACCACGCACCCGACCCTCGCCACGTCGACGCCCGATACGCCGGTGCAGACGTTCCCCAACGTGCATTTTGTCACGGACCTCGGTACGACCAGTTCCGATCTTCGCGGCATTACGGCGATCGGACTGTTGTCGTACCGGAACACGATGGGTGATGGGGAGTACGACAACATCTTCCTGTTGGCCGTTCCCGAGCCGGGCACGGTCGCGCTGCTCGCGCTGGCCGGCCTGTGCCTGTTGCC
>CAZDHN010000632.1:0-3940 GCA_964505115.1 uncultured Planctomycetaceae bacterium | reverse complement strand
TTGAAGATGGTGGGTGACCACGGGGTGGCGCTCTTCATGGTCGACGGCGAACTCGGCAAGCGCGTGGCGGCGCCCGCAACCGATACACCCGCGTAGGCCGGCAAGGAGTCTCGTCGTCTGGCCGCCAGGCCTTCCCGGCGACTAAGATCACCGTACAAATTCCATTAAAGAAGGAGTTGAATTCATGGCTAGCGAAACCATGCAGGTCTTCCATTGCGGGACGTGCGGCGCGACGGTCGAAGTGCTCAATGGGGGCATTGGAACGCTCGTCTGCTGCAACATACCGATGCGCCGTCTCGAGGAGAACACCACCGACGCCGCCCAGGAGAAGCACGTGCCGGTAGTCGAAAAAACCGACGAGGGCCTGAAGGTCACGGTCGGTTCGATACCGCATCCCATGGAGGAGAATCACTACATCGAGTGGATCGAATTGATTGCCGACGGCAAGGTCTGCCGCCGCACTCTCAAGCCGGGTGACGCGCCCGAGGCCGTCTTCCGCCGCCCGGGCGACGAAATGACCGTCCGAGCGCTATGCAACCTGCACGGCCTTTGGAAGGCCGAATAACCAAGCACTGACTCACATCACACCCTAGAAGGAGGAATTGATGGCAAGCGTGAAGGATACCCAAACGGAAAAGAATCTGCTGGCCGCGTTTGCCGGCGAGTCGCAGGCCCGAAACCGCTACACCTACTTTGCCGGCGCGGCAAGGAAGGAAGGGTTTGTGCAAATCTCCGACATCTTCGAGGAGACGGCCAACCAGGAGAAAGAGCACGCCAAGCGGTTCTTCAAGTGCCTCGAAGGCGGTGAAGTCGAGATTCAGGCGGCCTTCCCGGCGGGCGTGATCGGCACGACGGCCGAGAACCTCAAAGCGGCGGCCGGCGGCGAACACGAAGAGTGGGCGACTTTGTATCCGGGCTTCGCCGCAACGGCCCGGCAGGAAGGGCTTCCCAACGTCGCCGCTTTGTTCGAGTCGATCTCCGTGGCCGAGAAGCAACACGAGCGAAGGTACTTGGGTTTGTTGGCAAACGTAGAGGCGGGCACCGTCTTCAAGAAGGCCAAGCCGGTCGTATGGCGATGCCGAAACTGCGGCTACCTGCACGAAGGGCCCGAAGCGCTCCAGGTGTGTCCCGCCTGCGCGCACCCCCAGGCTCATTTCGAACTGTTGGCCGAGAACTGGTAGACACCTGGCCCAACGCGGTGGAAACGCGTATTACGCGGCTCCCCTCTCCCAAAGTGAGAGGGGACACAAGGAACACGACGATGGCGCGACGCACGATTGTCACAATCGACGAAGAGAAGTGCGATGGTTGCGGCCAATGCATCGTCGACTGCCAGGAAGGCGCCCTGCAACTGATCGACGGCAAAGCTCGCGTGGTGAAGGAAAGCTATTGCGACGGGTTGGGTGCTTGCCTCGGCAGTTGCCCGCTCGATGCAATTACGATTGAAGAGCGTGATGCCGACGAGTTCGACCAGGAGGCCACCGACCGCCATTTGGCCGAAATGCGCGAAAAGTCGAATCGCGAGAAGGCCCACAAAGCGGAACTGCCCACGTTGCCCCGCGGTTGCCCCGGCTCGGCCGTGCGTCAAATGCAGCCAGAGCCGGCCTTCCAGCCGACCGGCCAGAGTGTCCCGTCCCAATTGAGTCACTGGCCGGTGCAGTTGAAACTGGTGCCATCCGACGCGCCGTTTCTCAAGAATGCCGATCTGTTATTGGTGGCCGATTGCGTGCCCTTCGCAATGGCCGATTTTCATGACCGATTCCTGCGCGGCCGGGCTGTCGTCGTGGGTTGCCCGAAACTGGACAACTCCGAACAATACATCGAGAAGTTGGGTGAGATGATCGCAGTTTCGTCGTTGCGTAGTCTGACGATCATCCACATGGAAGTGCCTTGCTGCAACGGCCTGTCGCACATCGCCCGCCTGGCCATGGAAACGACCGGGAGCAAAGTTCCCGTCAGCGAGGTGACCGTCGGCGTCGATGGACGTGTCCTCTCGGAGGAGCAATGGTAGTTTCCTTGAACTCCCGTTTAGTCGGCGGGCTTGCCCGCCGTGAATTTGCGAGAATATGCTCGATAGCCTAATGCAATTCGTTGCCGCGAGCTGGCTGGTGCTGGGGCAAATGGCGCCGTACCTGCTGTTCGGTTTCCTCGTGGCCGGGGTGCTGTCGGTATGTATCTCGCCGGCTTGGGTCGAACGGCACTTGGGTGGCCGCGGGATGAAGCCCGTGCTGGCCGCGTCGCTTTTCGGCGTGCCACTGCCTTTGTGCTCCTGCGGAGTGATACCCGTCTCGGCCTCGATTCGCCGACACGGGGCAAGCCGGGCAGCCACCTCCTCCTTTCTGCTCTCCACGCCGCAAACGGGTGTCGACAGTATCTTCATCACTTACGCACTGCTCGGGACCGTGTTCGCCGTCTTTCGGCCCGTCGCCGCGCTGATAACAGGCATAATCGGCGGCGCGCTGGTGCTAATCTTCGGCGAAGCCGACGAGGTGAAGGAAACCAACAGAGCCAAGGAAATTGACCAGACCAAGCCCAACACTTGCTCGGAATCCTGCTGTGCGGGCAAGAAGGAGGGCGGTAAGATTCGCAAAGCGTTGCATTACGGCCTGGTTGTGCTGCCGCGCGATATCGGTCCCGCGCTTCTGGTCGGAATTCTTATTGCCGGCGCGATAGGAGCGTTCGTGCCGGAGAACCAACTCGGGCCGTACATGGGCCGGGGAATCGTCTCGATCCTGATCCTGATGGTGGCCGGCGTGCCCGTTTACGTCTGTGCAACCGCTTCGGTGCCGATCGCCGCCGGATTCATGCACATGGGCGCGTCGCCCGGTGCCGCTTTGGCCTTCCTGATCGCCGGGCCGGCCACTAACACCGCCACGCTTACCACCGTTTGGAAGGTGTTGGGGCGACGTACGGCGGCGATCTATCTGGTGAGCATCGCCATCAGCGCGATTGCCTGCGGTTTGTTCCTCGACTGGCTGATACCGGCGGCCGGCGCCGCACTGCCGCGGTTGGGCCAACATGCTCACGAGATGGCTGAAAGCGGTTGGTTTTTTCAGGTGTCGGCCGTCGTCCTGCTGGCCGTGATCGGGTTCTCCTACTACTCGGGCCAGAGCAACCAAGAGGAGGACGCCTAGAATGGAGCTGCCCCGATGCCCCGGTCAGGACCCGCGCTACTGGAAGCCGGAAGACGTCTTCGAGGTCGCCTGCCCGCACTGCAAGGCGGAGATCGAGTTTTTCAAGGATGAGCCGTTTCTGCGGTGTCGCTCCTGCGGCAAGGAGGCGCGGAATCCGAAGCTCGATCTGGCCTGTGCCGAGTGGTGCCAGATGGCCGACAAATGCCTGGGTAGGGATTCGACTTCGCCCGACGAAACAACCTCGATTTGCGAATGCCTGATCGTGCGGATGAAGGCCGTCTTCGGCAGCGACCGGCGCCGAATCGACCACGCGCTTAAGGTGCTGAGCTTCGCCGACAAGATGCTCGAGTCGGAACATGCCGACCGGTTGACCGTCAAGGCGGCTGCAATTCTGCACGACATCGGAATCCTGGAAGCCGAGCGCAAGCACGGTTCAACCGCCGGCCGTTTCCAGGAAGAAGAGGGCCCGCCGATTGCCCGAGAGATTATGCGGAAGCTGGAAATCGACCCCGACACAATCGACCATGTATCGCGCATCGTCGGCTCGCACCACAGCGCCAAAGACATCGACACTGCCGAGTTTCGCATCGTCCGGGACGCCGATTGGCTGGCCAACATTCCCGAGGACCACGCAGGCGCGACCCGCGAACAGTTGACTCACATAATCGATCGCGTTTTTCGAACCAAGACAGGCCGCCGGCTGGCCGAACAATCCGACTGGCTGGCCGCAAGCAAGACCGAGTAGAACAATTAATATGACAGCGCCACTTCGAGATGACGCCACCGGGCTTGCCCCGGTGGATTGC
>CAZDHN010000631.1:0-3946 GCA_964505115.1 uncultured Planctomycetaceae bacterium | reverse complement strand
TCCGGTCGCAGGCGACCGGGCTAACTGTTGGTGTTACCCGCATTTGAACCAGGCCGTCGAGTCTTGCCAGGTGTAACCGTTCACGATTCCGCTGGGGACTGGTCCATTTTTCGGTCGGTTGATTCTCCATTTCGCTGGAGTTTCAAGCCGAAAACATGGACCTGTCCCCTTTCGTGGCGCCGAAGGGGACAGTCCCCCCGTGAATGGTTGCTACCAGGCCTTGGTTATGCCGGGCATGGCGCAGGGGTAGATGCCGTCGGGGCCCGGTTTGACGGGGGCTTCGGCGTTCCAGGCGTAGCTCTTGGGCGATAGATCGAGGGTCGACTTGATCGCTTCGTCCCAGGGCACGACCTTGCCCGAGTAGGTCGCCATGCGGCCGAGGATGGCGGTCATGGTGGCGTTGACGCTGTAATCGACCTCGTTGTAGGCCTTTCCGGCCAACATGGCGGCGAACAGATCGTCGTGCTCGACCTGATGTCCGTCGGCGCCCCGCTTCCAGCGCAAGGGCTCCGCCTGGCCGTCGACGACGATCTCGCTACGGCCGTGTCCCTGGATGGAGGCGCTGCCCTTGGTGCCGTGGGCGTGTTCGGAAAAGCTGTTCCAGCAGCCCGGTATGTGACGGCAGAAGCTGAACATCTTCGTGCCGTCGGCGTAGGTGAACTCGACCGCGTGATGGTCGAAAATCTCGCCGTGGTCCTTGCTGATCCGCACCTGGCGTCCGCCCATGCCGTTGGCTTCGACCGGATGCGAGTCACCCTTTATCCAGTTCATCACGTCCAGGTCGTGTACGTGCTGCTCGACGATATGATCGCCGCAAACCCAATTGAAGTAGTACCAGTTGCGGACCTGATACTGCATCTCGGTCTGCTCGGGCTTTCGTAGCCGAACCCGAACGCCGGCGGAGTTGAAGTACGCCCGCATGTACTCGATTTCGCCGATCAGCCCGTCCTGGAGCCGCTTGACGACCTCGCGGTGCTTGTCCTCGTGCCGCAGGTGATGCCCGACCGCGACGGCCAGCCCTTTCTTCTTGGCTTCTTCGTTGGCGGCCTGTACTCGGCGGACGCCGGGCGCGTCGACCGCCAGCGGCTTTTCCATGAATATCTGCTTGCCGGCCTTCACGGCCGCCTCGAACTGCATTGGCCGGAAGCCGGGCGGCGTGCAGATCAGCACCATGTCGACGCCGGAATCGATCGCCTTCTGGAACCCCAGCAGGTCGGCGAACATCCGTTCCGGCGGCACGTCGATCTTGTTCTTGTCCTTGATCCGCGACTTAATCGCCTTGAGGCAGTGGTCCATCCGGTCTTGAAAAGCGTCGGCCATGGCGACCAGCTTGACGTTCGGGTTGGCCGTGTTGCTAAGCGCCTGGATCGCCGCGCCCGTGCCGCGTCCGCCGCAGCCGATAAGCGCGATTTTGATTTGGTCGCTACCAGCCGCGTGTGCCGCCCGCTGGACGGCAAGACCGCCGGCCAGTCCCACCCCGACCGCGGCGGCCGTTGAACGCTTGATGAACTCGCGACGCGAACTTCTTCCCGTACCGGTTTGGCCAAGATTGTCGCTCATCTCTGCTACTCCTGGTGGATGGATGTTAGGTGTTTTAATCGGTGCTTCCGCACCGCTGCCGGGAACTCGTGCCGGGAACTCGCTCCCGTTGGTCGCTGGACTCTGTCAAAAACTCAACGATCCTTGTGGTCGGTATCGCGGGTCTCCACGGCAGACATCACACATTATGACGCCTGCGGGGAGCGATGCAAGAGCCCGGCGCAGATCCTAATCAATAACGTCGCTGGGCAGCGGTTTGGGGGGTTTTGGTTTGGGCTTGGGTTTGGGCGTGCCCGGCGCGGGCTTGGGCCGGGGCGGTGGGGGTGGGCCGACGCGAATCTTGCCACCCAGCGATTCCATGTACTCGGCCGGCGAACTCATCGCCTGCCAACCGGCCAGCAGTCCGCGCTGGCTGGCGATTTTCCGGGCTTCCAGGTACGTTTCGAAGCTGTCGGGCCAGACGAGGAACCGCAGGTAGTGCTTCTTGGGGTCTATTCTGCGGACCTGCTGCGAGTAGCGCGAACTGGCATGTTTGAGCAGCGAGACATCTTCGCCGGCGCCTTTTTGTCTTCCAAACACGAGCCTGGGGTAGCGGCCGGAGACGGTCAGCGAGAGTTCGATGTCTCGGTCCCGGATCTTTCTTTCGTTGAACCGGTCGCAGAGTATCTTGCCGTCGACACCCAGCTTGGGATCCAGGCCGAGCCGGTTTCGCAGCACGATGTAATCCGCCCGTTTTAGCGCCCGGCCGCGCAAAGTATTTATGTCGACGAACAGCAGCCGGCCCTCGCGGCAGAGGAAGGTTAGCGGGGTGATGCCCTTGGGTGCGGCCCTGGGGTTGGGTAGATTGACGACCTTGGCCTCCGGCGCGCCTTGTTCCGGAGTGTCGGCCAGCCGTGCCCTGAGTTTGGCCAACTCCTGCTCGCTCTGGTTGATCTTTTCGGTCAGGCCGCTGACCTTTTTCTTGTGCTCCTCGACAAGCCGCTTGGCTTCTTCGAGCAGCTTTTGGGCCTCCTGCTCGGCCAGCAGCTTCTTCTGGCCCTTGTGTTCGCGAAGCACGGCGATGTCGGCCTTGTGGTCCTCCATCTGTTTCTTTACGCGGGTCAGGTCCTTGGAGACGTCGCGAGGGTTGTCCTTGACCAGCGATTCCAGATGTTCGTATACGCGGAGACGGTCGGCACGAACTTCTTCAGCCGTCTTTTCGGCCTCTTCCAGCGCCTTCGGGCTGACGCTGGCGGTGGCGGCGATACGCTTGACCGCATCGCCCACGCCAAGCTGCGTGACCGTCAGCAGGATCACCAGGATCCCCACCACGTTGGTCATCGTGTCGAGCAACGAATCGAGGCTTGCTCCGCCCGATTTGTTTCTACGTCGCATCGCCTGCCCTTGTTAGTATGAAAGCAGAGGTTCCAGTCAGCCGTTGTAGTAGCCGGATTCGCAAGAATTCGGTTCTTTGCGTTACGGCAGAATTCTTGCGAATCCAGCTACGGTTACTTCTTAAAGAAACTCAAATCAATATTGCCGTGTCCGATGACGGGTAGTTTGCCGTTTCGGGCGTAGTGCGATCGGGCGATTGAACTGGCCGTGTAGTAGCTGCCCAGGCCGTCGTCGCGGACGAGGAAGATTACGGTCGACTGAGGCTGCTTGGCAATGCGGTCCAATAGCGCGATGAAGATTGTGTCGGTCGCCATGTCCTTTCGATGGACGCGGTGCGGCTCGGGGCCTTCGTAAATTACCAGCCCGGCCGCCGCGCATTCGACGAAAGTGGGATCCAGCGCCACGCCCGACCCGCCCGGCTGGATCATGACCGTGGCCTCCTCGGGCGGTTTCTTCCGCTCTTTCAGTTCGGCCAGCAGTTTTTCAATCGCTTCCTTCTGTTTGCGCAGCTCTTCTTCCAGTTGCGTGAGTTCCTGCTTGTGTTTTTCCGGGTCGATTGTGGGGATTCCGATTTCCGGCGATTTTTCGTCTTTCTTCCGGATTACGCTCAGCTTCTCTCGCTGGAGCTCATCCAAGCGGCGTCGGGCTTCGGCCAGTTCCTTCATCTTGCCGCCGGCGTAGGCTTCGACTTGCGTTATCTTGACGTTCATGCGGCGGATAACGTCTTGGTCTTCTTTCGCTTGCTTGGTGGCGTTTTCGTGCTGCTCGGCCCTGGCGACCGTGTCGGTATCCATTTGGCCCAGTGCCAGCGCGGTTATCATCAGCGTGAGCGTACCGATCACGCAGGCGAGGATGCTGAGGAACGGAAACAGCGAGACAGTCGGCTTATTTCTTTGTCTTCGTCTGGCCATGGAGTCAGTCTTCCCTGTCAGTCCTCGTTGTGGCGGCGGAAGAACCATCCGCGCCGGGGCGGCGCTTGGATGACCAGCTGCTCGGCGCCCAGTTCGGTCAGCACGCTGTTCAACCCGGCCAG
>CAZDHN010000630.1:0-3983 GCA_964505115.1 uncultured Planctomycetaceae bacterium | reverse complement strand
GTGTTTTCGATTCCCGCGCCGCCAGCCGCCGAAGGCGGCTGGCGGCGCGGGAATGGGGCGTGTGTGGCGATCCACCCAACCCGGCATAAATGCCGGGCCTAATACCGCCTCCGGCGGAACGGACCGTAAACGGCCCTCCAGTTCGAAACGCCACTTCACTTGGCTAGAGTGTTACCAATTATCGAAAGGCGCTGCGGATGATTCGCCAGACGCCGAGCATTAGGGCCATCAGACCGACGCAGAGCACGATGATGACGGGCACGTACACGCCGAGGATGAACACCTGTTCGGCGGTCAGCTCCCAGATGTGCGACCAGCAGACGATTACCACCAGCGCGGCCATGCAGAGAAACGGTCCGTAGGGTATTTCCGACTCGCGGCGCAGGATGAGGATCGCCAGCCCGACCACCAGGCCGGCGAAGGGCGCCAGGAAGAAGATAACCAGGCAAGTCTGCCAGCCGAGGAAGGCACCCAGCATGGCGAAGAGCGTTACGTCGCCGAACCCCATCGCCTCGCGTCCCAACACGGTAGTGCCGACGACTCGAACCAGCCAGACCAACCCACCGGCGGCGGCCATGCCGACCAGCGCCGTGAGCAATCCGTCCCAGCCGGGCCCGCCCTTAAACCAAACCGCCGCGATCGCGATCGAGCCGATCAGACCCAGCACACTGATTCGCCAGGTGGCCGACTCGCGCCGCAACCGTGCCAGCATAAGCCGCAGCGCGCGCACCCAGCCGTGCCGCGAATACCAGGAACGGGGCATCAAGGCCACGCACCAAAGCCACCAACAACCCAACCCTACTGCCAGCGACCAGGCACTTGGAAAACCACTGAGCCAGTCGGGCCAGGGATTGGGTGAAGTTATCCGCAGGAACGGCCAAGCCTCGGGCGAGACCAGTTGCCAGAAATTGGGTGGCACCTGAATGTTGGGAAATACGAGCAGGCTGGGCAGAAGCGTTAACGGATACAAGGCCGCCACGCAGAGCGCCAGCAGAGTGCCCGGTACGGTAATTGTGTCGGGAATGATTTTCTCGTCAACGTCGATCAGCGAGGCGACCAGCATCAGGAAACACAACACGGCATGGACGGCGAACTGCACGTGGAACAGCGTCAGCCATTGGGGCGTCGCCGGCCGTGGTAATTCCGGCGGCAGCAGACCAAGTTGGCCGATCTCCCACCAATAAAGCGCGGCCAGCCCCACGCCGGCAAACAGCTCGACCAACATCGGCCGGACCCAGAATCCCCGGCCGTGAATTGGTGCCTCCCGACGCAACCCCAGCCAGCCGAGCAAGGGCAGCCGGTCGGTCGGGCGTCGGGCGGGCGCCTTGTCGTCCGGCTTCGACCAGGGGCTGATCGACCGAGGGTGCCAAGCGAGCCGATAGATGGCCAGATTGGCTGCTCCGCCGGCGCACATGCCCAACACAAACAGCACGGCCAGGCGGATTTCCAACGCGGTTGAAAGGATGAGGTTCAAGCCGGCTCCCCAGCGTTTGCTGCGTATGGTGCAAAAAGTTCAGCGTCTGATTCAAATTCGGGTAACAGTTAGCCCGGTCGCCCGCGACCGGCTGGCAGAGCGGTCTCCGCTACTCTACCCGTCGCGGGCGACGGGGCTAACACGGACGATCCGCTCTCGCCCCTCGTCCCTAATCCCTAATCCCTATTTCAGATGAGCAATGATTTCGTCCCCGATTTGCTCGGGTGTCTTTCCTTCGGTATCGACCTGGAGATGGGCCGACTCGCGATAAATCTGTTCGCGCGCGGTCATCAGTTGGATAATCTCTTCCAGCCCCCCCTTATCGGTCAAGTCCGGACGCCGCCCGGCCGTGGTTGCGTCGTCGGCCATTCGGGCTTGGACGGTCCGGGGCGATGCGTCGAGCCAGATAACCGTGCCGCTGGCGCGCATCTTTTGCCGGCTCTCCTCCCGCAAGGGCGCCCCACCGCCGGCGGCCAGCACAAGCCGATCGCGCTGGCACAGATCGGCGATAACCCGGGCTTCGAGGTCGCGAAAGGCCGGCTCGCCGTCCTCGGCAAAAATCCGGGCGATCGACTTGCCCGCCCGCCGCTCGATCTCGACGTCGGCGTCGATCCAATCGCAGCCCAACCGCTGGGCCAGCAATTTCGCCAGCGTCGTCTTTCCAGTTGCCCGATAACCGATAAGGATGATTCGCATTAGAAGGTTGAAAGTTGAAGGTTGATAGAGTGCAGAACGCCACCGGCAGCTTTCCGACTTCCGATTTCCGACTTCCGACCTAGTCAATACTTGGCGGCGGCGATTGAGCGTTTGATGACGTCGCGCATCAGGTCGGCCGGGCCGTCGTGACCGGTGAATAGCTTGAACTGCAAGCAGGCCTGGCGAACGAACATGTCGATGCCCGTAACGACCCCGCAGTTTCGGGAGTGGGCGTCTTTAATCAGCAGCGTGTTTTCCGGGTTGTAGACGGCGTCAAAGACGGTCATCGCCGGCCGCATGTGGTGCTTATCGAAGGGGGTTTCGTCGACGTTCGGGTGCATGCCGATGGGCGTGCAGTTGACCAAGATCTCGGGCGATACTCCGTGTCGGGCGGACCATTCAACCCAGCGACATTCGAGCCGTTCGGCCAGTTGCTCGGCTCGCTTGGGCACTCCGTCGGTCAGCACGACTCGGGCGCCGCGCCGGACCAGTCCGAAAGCAATCGCCATACCCACTCCGCCGGAGCCCAGCACGAGGGCCGTTTTGCCGGCCAGGGGGCTGTCGGCTTCACCGACCTGCCCGATGGCTTCTTCCAAACTGCTCATTGCCGCCCGGTAATCGGTGTTGTATCCAACACGCTTGTCGCCCTCGAAGACGATGGTGTTCGTGGCGCCGATACCGCGCACGGCCCCGTCGGACTCGGTCAGCTTGTCGAGCACCGCCTCCTTGTGTGGAATCGTGACGCTGAGCCCCTTGATCCCCAGTTCCGGCGCCTCCTCGATGAATTGCAGAAGGTCCTCGCGCGGTACCCGAATGGGAATATAGACCTTGTTCATGTTCAGGCTGGCGAAGGCCGCGTTGTGAATGAGCGGGCTGAGGCTGTGCCCGATCGGGTCGGCAATGACGCCGTAGACGTCGGTTTCGCGATTGATCTGCTCGTAGCGATAGACCTCGATCATGTCGCGGAAGCTGAGTTGGCCGGGTGCCAGCGCCCGCTCGTGATGGAAAGTGGCATAGGTGAACGGGGCGCCGAACCGCCCCGCCAAAATCCGCGAGGGGACGCCAATGTCGCCCATGCATAGGCCGACCGTCGGCACCGTGCTCCGGTCGACCAGCCTGAGTATTTTCAGGTTGTCGCGTGGATGATTGGCCATCGTGCAGATCTTGACCAGATCGGGATCGAGTCCGCACATCCGAGCGTGGATGGCGTCGAGGTTGTCGGGCGTCTTGCGGAAATCGTGCCGGCTGATGATCCGCTTGGTGGCGCCGAACCTGGGAATCGAGGCGGCCACGTCCTCCTCCAGGTCGATGTATTCCACGCCCTCGGCAATCGCCGATCGCAACAGCAGCAGCCGCTGCTGCTCGTCGCCGGTGTACTTGCCCCCGTCGCGCTCGCGGCGGCAGGTGACGACGATCGGGCCGGGCCGATCCTTGATCAGCCGCTTTACGTTCACCTCGCCGTCAATGTAATCCAAGCGCAACTCGACCAGTTCGGCGCCCTGCTCGACCAGATGCTTGTGCTCGGCCGTCACGTGCCGATGTCGACCGCGACCAATGCTAACGCAAATCATGGTAGGGGCGAGGGGTTAGGGGTCAGGGATTAGGGGTCAGCAGCCCACCTAGCATTCTACTTTCTTCGTCCCACGTTTGAAAGAGCCCGTGGATAGACTCCTGCTCTCGGGGTGCGGGAACCGGCGTGCGGAACCTCGATGGATCGGTGACATCGTGGTAGCTGAATTCGCAAGAATTCAGACCGGTTTACGCTCACGGGCTGAATTCTTGCGAATCCAGCTACAAACGTGTTCCCGCGCCC
>CAZDHN010000629.1:0-3992 GCA_964505115.1 uncultured Planctomycetaceae bacterium | reverse complement strand
CGGGTTTCGGCGATGCTAGCGTCTAATCAATGGCGGTCAAAAAATCACTGGGACAGGCCCGGTGGGGATTACCGTGGCCAATTACGCCGTCCAAGATCCGTGACGGTCGGAATCGCGCTTCGCCTGGCGTTGCGGCTTAGGACCGGCGAAACAGTATCTGTCGGTCTGTCGCCTTTCGCTCCGCGAAAGAAGGCGGCTTTCGCGGAGCGAAAGGCAACAGTTGTTGTCTCGCCGGTCCTTAGCGCCGTGGCGGGTTGGGGCGACCGGCGATTTGCCGGTCGGGCTGGCCGTCGAAGACGGTCCAGACGGGCACGTCCTTCTTGAGCTTGGCCAGATAGGTTTCCAATTGATCGCGGATATGATGCTGGCGGATTTTTTCGCGAATCTCGCCCTGCGCTTCGATGAACGACGTTCGTCCCGCCTCGCGACGCTCCAGCACGCGAACGATGTGTAGTCCCCGCTCATCTTCCATGATCGGGCCGAGCTTTCCCAGCGGCAAGGTGAACAGAGCCCGGTCGAGCTCGTCGGAGACCAGACTGCCCTTGGTGGTCCAGTCGTGTATGCCGCCGGCCGAGGCGGTCGAGCCGTGCGAGCGGGCCTTGGCCACTCGGGCGAACGTGTTGGCGTCGCCGTCGATTACCCGATTTCCCATTTCGGCCAGGATTCGATAGGCTTCGGCCTTATTCGGGCATTTGGAAAACTTCACCGTGAGTTGTTCCCAACGAGCACGTGCCGGCTTTTCGAAATCGGCCAGATGTTCCTGGTAGTAGGCCAAGCGCTCTTCGTGCGTGATTTCTTTGTCGAAGTCGATCTGGTGGTGGACCCACTGTTTACCCAACGTCCGTTCGACGTACGCGCGCCGCTCCCGTTCCAGTGATGTTCCCATCACGAGCATCTTTTCGTTGAGTTGCCGCCGGTTGGTCACCTTGGCCCGTTTCATCATGGCCTTCATCTCGACCTTCTCGAACTGCTCGCTGATCTGTTTCGCGACGTTTTCGTAGCTTTCCTCCGGGATACCGCGTCGGGCGTCGCAGTAGATGATTTTGTTGTCGACCAGTTGTTCGAGCTGTCGCTTGACAAGCGCGTTACGCTGCGCTTCGAGTTGACTTGGCGGAATCCGGTCCTTGTTCTGTTCGATAATGGCATTGACGGTCGGCATCACCTCGCTGGCGAGGATGGCGTACTCCCCGACCTTGGCGAGTATCGCGGCGCCTTCGCAGGGGATTGGTGCTTCCAGCGGCGGCCGATATCCGCCGGGCGCCTCCGGCCGGCCGGCCACGTCCACCCGCGGCATATCGCCTTGTGGCGAAGCGCCCGGTCCACCCGGCCAGGCGGCGGGCCGCGAGACGGCGACGGGCCGCGGCGGCGGATCGGGGACAATCCCGTAGCTGTCCCGGTCGCCGGCGGCAGTCGGCATTCGGGGCCACGGGCTGACGTTTTGCTGAGCGTACGGATCCTCGGCCAAGCCGGGCCGACCAAAGACGGCCACCAGCAAAACCGGACCGGTAATCAGCAATGCCGCGAAAAGATGACGCTTCACGAGATGTGTTCCGGCGACAGGATGAGATATTGATTGACTAGTTTCTGTTGCGGAAAGCCTGACCTCGCCCAAAGTGAGAGGGGACCGAATACCAGCCGTTTTTCGCAACAGAAACCAACGCCCTAACCACCAAATTGACGCGGGAGTATAGCTGTTACGCTAGCCCAACTGCAACAGCGATTTGACCTGGCTGATTACCATATCGGGCTCCGCGCGGTCGAAATCCAAGGGCAAATACGCGCTTTCTGAGTCCACAACCCTGAGATTGCCGTTACTATGGCGGGAAAGCTCCTTCGCCAGATGGGGGTCGGTGTAGCCGAACACGGCGTAGGTGTCCTCCAGGTGGATCGACGTGATCTTCCACCGGTAGGCGGCAATTCGCGTCTCGGCCAGCGTCAAAAGTCGTTCGACCAGCGGCGGCGGCGAGCCGAAGCGGTCGTCAAGCTCGACCCTGAAATCGGCCAGCTCGGCGTCGTTCGACACCCGGGCCAGGCGACGGTAGAGGTCGATTTTCAGCCGTATGTCGGGCACGTACACCCGGGGGATGTACGCCTCGCAAGGCAGGTCGACGTTAACGTCGACCGAGGCTTTCGGCGGAAGCTGCTTCAGCCGGCGGACCGCCTCGTCGAGCAGTTGGCAATACAACTCGTAGCCGACCACCGCGATGTGGCCGCTCTGCTGCGTGCCCAATATGTTGCCCGCCCCGCGAATCTCTAGGTCGCGCATGGCGATTGCGAACCCGGCGCCCATGTCGCTGAACTCCTCGATGGCGCGGAGCCGTCGGGCGGCGGTGGGGGAAAGCGACTTGCCCGGATCGATCAGCATGTAGCAGTATGCCCGATGCTTATAACGCCCCACCCGACCGCGAAGTTGATGAAGATCGGCCAGCCCGTATCGGTCGGCCTCGTCGATGAACATCGTGTTGGCGTTGGGAATATCCAGCCCGCTCTCGACTATCGTCGTGCTAACCAGCATGTCGAACCGATGGTCGACGAAATCGAGCATCACCTTTTCCAGTTGGCCCTCGGGCATTTGGGCATGGCCGATCGCCATGGAGGCCTCGGGCACGATCCGCTGAAGCCGAGCGGCGATGGTCTCGATGTCGGCCACCCGATTGTGGACGAAGAATATCTGCCCGTTGCGATTCAACTCCCGCAATACGGCGTGGCGGATTACATCCTCGTCGAACCGCGTAACGCGGGTTTCGATTGCCAGCCGCTCTTCGGGCGGAGTTTCCAGGTTCGAGATATCGCGCAGGCCCAACAGCGACATGTGCAGCGTCCGCGGGATGGGCGTGGCGGTGGTGGTCAGCACGTCGACAATCTGCCGAAACGCCTTGAGTCGCTCCTTCACCTCGACGCCGAACCGCTGCTCCTCGTCGATGACCACGAGCCCCAGGTTCTGGAATGTCACGTCGTTTTGGACCAGCCGGTGCGTACCGATGACGATGTCGATCGAGCCGGCGGCCAGACGCTCGATGATCTTGGCCTGCTGTTTGCGGGTGGCAAATCGGGATAGGGCGGCAATCTCGAAAGGGAACTCGGCCAGCCGCTCGGTAAACGTGCGGTGATGCTGCTCGGCCAGAATGGTGGTCGGCACCAGCATGGCCACCTGATAGCCGGCATCCACGGTCTTGAAGGCCGCTCGCATGGCCACTTCCGTCTTGCCGTAGCCCACGTCACCACACATCAGCCGGTCCATCGGCCGCGGCCGGCTCATGTCGTCCTTGATCGCCTGGATGGCCGTCAGTTGGTCGGGCGTTTCGTGATAGGGGAACGAGGCGTCGAATTCCTGCTGCCAGTGCGTATCGGATGGGAAGGCGATGCCCGGCCTCGACGCCCTGGAGGCTTGCAACTGAAGCATGTCGGCGGCCAGATCGACGATGGCCTCCTGGACGGCCGCCTTCTTCCGCCCCCAAACCCGGCCGCCCAGCTTCGCCAGCGTGGGCCGGCTCTTCGCGCCGCCAACGTACTTCTGCACCAGGCCGATCTTCGAGCTGGGTACGTAGAGCTTCGTCCCGCCGTGGAATTCCAGCACCAGATGCTCTTCGACCTGGCGTTCCTTTTCCAGCAGCTTCATGCCCCGGTATCGGGCGATGCCGTGAGCCACGTGCACGACGAGATCGCCCTGGCGGAGTTCCAGGAAGCTGTCGATCACCCGACCCAGCCGTCGCTTCGAGGGCCGGCGGATGTCGGTCCGATGGAACAGTTGACCGCTGCTCAACAGCACGATCGAACCGGTAATCAGCCGGAAGCCGTTTTGCAGTTGACCGATGGGGAAATGGAGCTTTCCCTCTTTGGCCAGCCGGGTTTGGCCGAAAACTTCGGCCAGACGTTGCACCTCGGCCTCGGTCTGGCAAACGACCATCACGTCCTGACCGGTTCCGGCCGAGTCCAACTCGTCGCGGACCTTGCTGATGTCGCCGCTGAACCGCTCAACCGACTCGATCTTC
>CAZDHN010000628.1:0-4002 GCA_964505115.1 uncultured Planctomycetaceae bacterium | reverse complement strand
CGGCCATGGAGTGGGAACGCGACATGATGCCCAAGAGCCCGCTGACGCTCAAGCCGTGGCTCGTGGGTCTGCACTCCTTCACCCGCAAGCTGCCCAGCGACTTGGTGCCGCACGTCGACGTGATCATCGAGCCCTACGGTTCGCTGATCGAAAAGTATATCCATTCGGGCCTGGGTCGCACGCCCTCGCGTCAGGCCATGCGCAACTCCTCGCACGCCTCATCCAACGACGGCGCCACGCCGCGGATCTACGGCTATTCGCTATTGAACCTGATGAGAAAAGGTTCCTTCGTCGATGCCATGTTGCTATATTGGCTGGGCCAGCCGATCCATCAAGAGTTCGAATCGCGGCTGGTCGAAATGTGTTTGATCGCCGCCTTGACCAACGGCCCGGGCACGATTTCGGCACAAGGGGCAAAGCTCTCGGCCTCGGCCGGCAACGGACCCAACACGGCCATGATGGCCACGCTGGGCACGATCGGCGAGGTACACGGCGGCAACGGCAAAAAGGCCGCCAAGCTGCTTATCGAGGTCTTCGCCGACTCCGATCTGGTCAACCCCTACGATCCGAATCACGGCGTCGATCTTGACGAACTGGCCGAAAAGTTCGTCGCCAAGTTCAAGAAAGCCAAGGCCGCCGCCAAGGAAGCCGGCATCGACTACACAATGGTCCCCTGCCTGGGCCATCCCGTCTTCAACCAGGAAACGGTCAACTACGATCCGCGCGAACGGGTCGTAAACACTTATCTCGAAGAAAAGGGGCTGTATAACATCTTCCTTGACTTCTACCATCGTCTGGCCCAAGAGCTCTTCAACAAACAAGCGACCAACAAAGTCCACGCCGTAAACGTCGACGCCGCCATCTCCTGTGTGCTGATGGGCATCGCCTGGCGGCGACTGGTCAAGAAAGAGATCTCGGTGGAACGAGCGTTGGACCTACCCTTCATGGCCTTCGCTCTAGGCCGCGTGGCCGGCGGCGCCGGCGAGTATCTCGATCACCGCGAGACAGGCACCGCCATGGACATGCGCATACCGGTCAAAGAATGCCGCACCCTGGGCCGGGCGAAGGATTAGCGGTGCTGTCTGTCACGCGTCCGGTCAAAATACTCGGACGAAGCGATTGATCCTTGGCCACCTGAACTTGCGGCAAGGATGATGGCCGAAACTCGGCCGCATCGGGCGCCGGAACGGGTGGCCGACGAGGCTTCGCAAGGTTTTTCTCGCGCGGCGCGTAGTCGCGGGCATCCCGCTCGCAAAATGAGAGAGCACGGGCGGCGGACGATCGCAGGATGCTCTAAGTGCTCTTTCCCTCGCGGAGCCTGCGATAGAGCGTGGCCGGGCTGATCTCCAGAATCTTGGCCGCTTCGGCCCGATTCCCGCTGGTCAGCTCTAGAACCCGCTGAATATACTCCCGCTCGACCTGAGCTAGGGAACGCCCCGGGGAGACCGCGTCTTGCTGGGGCCGCGTGGCCCGGCCGATTTGCGAGGGAAGGTATTCTGGCAAAATAACATCATCCCGGCAAAGAACAGCCGCGTGTTCAATGGCGTTCTCCAACTCCCGGATGTTGCCGGGCCATGAGTATTCCAGCAGGCAGTCAAGGCACGTGGCGTCAATCGTCAAAGCCGATAGCCCGAGTTTGCTGGAGCACTTCCTGACAAAATGCCTGGCGAGCGGGAGGATGTCTTCCTGCCGCTCACGTAGTGGGGGTACCTCGATATGAACGACTTCAAGGCGGTAATAGAGATCTTCGCGAAGTTTTCCGTCTTCCACCGCCTGTTTTATGTCACGATTGGTGGCGGCGATCACACGGATGTCCACCTTGCGAGGGCGGGTCTCGCCAACACGCATGATCTCCTGCTCCTGCAGGACGCGAAGTAGCTTCAACTGCGTTGCCGGTGTCGTGTCGCCCATCTCGTCGAGAAAGATCGTCCCCTTCTCGGCTTCTTCGAAGAGTCCCGGCTGGTTCTTGGTAGCACCGGTGAACGCCCCCGCCTTATGGCCGAAGAGCGTGCTTTCCAGCAGCGTTTCCGGAAGCGCCGCGCAGTTGACCGCGACGAAAGACCCTTTGCAGCGGGGCGAGAGCCCGTGAATATGGCGGGCCAGCACCTCCTTGCCCACACCTGTTTCCCCCGTGATCAGCAGCGATGTATCGAACCTGGCTACGCGTTCGGCCAACTCCAAGACCCGTTGGAACCGCCGGCTGCGGACTTCCACGTCGGCAATGCTCGCTCCGAGCAATGCTTTCGCCAACTCTTCCCGCTGTCGAGCCACTTCAAGCTGTTGTTCTCGCAACTGCCCTGTCAGTGAGCGAACCTCTGCCTGGATGTCGTTAGCGTGGAAGAAGTCAAGACTAGGCAGGATCTCGTCACCCCATGAATCGATGTCCTTGCCAACGACGAAGCAAAACGGGTCTCCTTTGGCTTGGCACTGCTGCTCCAGGAAATAGACGCTCTTGCCGAGGCAAAATGAGGCGTAGCCGCTGGCGTAGCCCACAAAGATCCAGCACGAAGGTTCGCCGGACTTGCCCAGTTCGGCAACGTATTCTTCCGCCTCACTGGAATCGTGCCAAACGACCTCCATCGAAAATTGCTCCTCCGCCTCGTCGATTTCAAGGGTCTTCACCTCGGCTCTGACGGCACCCTGCAACATGTGCAGCATCGGGCCGGCCTTCACCCACTCGGTGACGTTTTCCCAACGGAAAACGCGTTTCATCGCGGCAGCGTCTGCCTGTCCCCAGAAGTAGCCCAACCGTGTGAAGATTCGCCGCGCCTGTTCCAGTCCCATCATTTCGATGATGTCCCGACGAAACTGCCCCAAGGCGTGCAGATCAAGAATGATCAGCCGTCGGCCGTGCAGATATACCTGGCCCTCGGAAAACTGGACCAGTTCTTCCAAACGTAAGTCTTCCGCACGCATGGTGATTCCTCTCAGAATGAACTCCAGAGACTCTCATTATGACAGATCGTGGTCCAGGAGCAACAACGTGCCAGCCTCTAATCCTTTGCCTGGCCGGGTTTTGCGGAGTTCTTCCCAGGTTGGCACGGTGGTTGCTGTGTACTCCTGGTGAAACTGGGAGGACGAGGGGGATTGTTGGGAAGCGGTCATCCGCTCGCCGCACACGAATTTGCGGAGGCACCAACCGGGAACCTCCGCTTGAACGAATAAGGGAAGAGCAATGGATCCCGTTTTATCACGAAGAAGCATCCGCGAGTACAAGGACCAGCCCGTGTCGGATGAGACGGTACACACGCTGCTGAAGGCGGCAATGGTCGCTCCGTCGGCCGGAGATGAGCGTCCTTGGCACTTCGTAGTGATTCACGACCGGCAGATCAAAGAGAAGATCCCCGAAATCCTTCGCTTTGCCCCCATGGCTCCCGATGCACCCGTGGCGATCTTGGTGTGCGGGGACGAAAACCTTCAAAAACACCATGGGTTCTGGGTGCAGGACTGCGCCGCGGCCACGGAAAACATCCTGATCGAGGCGCAGCAACTGGGCTTGGGCGCGGTTTGGCTGGGCATTTACCCGGTCGAAGGCAGGGTGCAGGGGTTCCGGCGGCTACTCGACATCCCCGAGCACGTGATTCCCTTTGCGCTGGTTCTCGTGGGACATCCTGCCGAACACAAGAAGCCCGCCGACCGATACGACGAATCGCGAGTCCATACCAACGGCTGGAACGTCTCTCGGTCCGCCAGTTCCGACGAACTGCTCGCCCACCAGCCCGGGAACGGCAAGGCCGCACCGGTTGGGACTCGGCAGGGGCGCACACACCAGGCCGGTTGTGAGCAGTGAGAGGGGTGTCGGAGCGGCGAAATGTGACACTGACTGGAAATAGCGGCAGGCGTAGACAAGGAGCCTCCAATGACTACTTCAACCCGAAGTCGATACGTTGCGTCGGTCAGTGGAAAGGAACTGCGAACTCGCAAGCAGTTCCTGGAAACCTTGGAACAACTCGGCGGGAAGCCAGGCGTCAGCTATTGCCGCTCGGCTGAGGACACTAGTGA
>CAZDHN010000627.1:0-4003 GCA_964505115.1 uncultured Planctomycetaceae bacterium | reverse complement strand
TGCACTTCATCGTGTCGGCCCCGGCGATAGTCTGCCTTGCAAGCGCGTGGTTCGCTCGTGGCGATTCGGTGGCCGTGGCGGTCTGCCTGGCGGTGGCCTTCGTGTTGTTTTTCGCGGCGGCCATGTGTCACCACCTGACGGTCTCGGACGAGGGCGACTGGTTGGCCGTCCGCTTTGGGCCGCTTCCCCTGCTGTCGAAGCGGATTCCCTACGCCGACATGGCGGCGGCCGAGCCCGACCGCTCAACGATTCTCGACGGTTGGGGTATCCATTACATGATCGGCAAGGGCTGGATCTACAACCTCTGGGGCTTCGACTGCGTCCGCATCTCGCTGGGCAAGAAGGCCGTCCGCGTCGGCACCGACGACCTCGACAACCTGCTAAACTTCCTCCGCGGCAAGATCGGCGAACCGACGGGCGATTGATCCGCGCTCGGCCGCCAGCCACCCATAAACTCCAAACCGACACGATCCGGCAGGCATCATGGCAAAGCAGAAACGAAAATTGACTCGTGCGGAGAAGGCGGAGAAGAAACGACGGCGGGAGACATTTATGACCGTTTTTGTCAACGGGAAGCAGAAGCGGGTCGAGCGCCCTCCCACCGTCGATGGAATGGATGTTGACGAGTTCATGCTCGCCAACGCTGACCCGATCTGGTTACATCAGAATGAAATGTGGGAATATATGGAAGGTTCCGCAGAGGAAGGGGATCTGGCACATCGGAAGACCGTGCGCTGACCGGGTGGCCTGCCCGGGGCTCGCTTGCTCACTTCCGCGGGCCGAGGAGCAGGTTGGCTTCGTCGAGTGTCAGGGGGCGGCGGAAGGCGATGAATTCGTCGAGCAGACCGCGCGGCTTGTCGCCACGGCCGCCGAGCACCAGATTGCCAAAACTCTCCTCGGCCGGCACGCCATTGAGCGACCGGCCCTTAAAGGGCTCGCCGTTGACGCTCAACTCGAACGTGGGCCAGGACCAGTTAGCGACCAGCAGATACCAGCGATCGTTCTGCCAAGCGGACCCGCCGGTTATGCCGACCATTTGCCCGTCCGCACCACGGGCGAGGTATTGAATTCCCTCGTGCCGCAGCACCTTGTTGTCCTTGCCGACGGCCGGGCCCTGCCGCTGCAGGTAGAAGGTGGCTCGGCTCGTCATGGCGAAGACCGTGTTGTTGTCGTTGGGCCGCTGCCAGGATTGCGGCCGAATCCAAACGGCGATTGCCCCGCGACGCTGGAAGAGCACGTTGCCCTTGGCGGGATACGTGGCACCGCCGGTCCCCAGCACGAGCGCCTGGCCGATCAACCCCTTGGCGAACCGCGGCTGCTTGCCGCTCTTGTCATTGCCGCCAAACAACCCGGCCGCGTACTGTTCGCCCTCGGCCATGTCGGCTGTCATCGAGCCGTTGTCGAAGCTCACGCGGAACGTGACCGCATCCATCAGCCGGGCGAATTCGGGGCGCGAATACGGAGAGTCGGGCAGCGCTTCCGCCGCAAGGGCAGACTGCTGCGCAAACGTGACAACAATAGTCAGCAGGATCATGTATCGTGTCATTGCGGTATCCGGCTAGTCAATTGCGTGAAAAAAGGGGACGGGCACCTCGCGACAGCCGTTCTCGCGAGAAGTTGATGTGCTTCAGGCTCGGAGCCAGTCCCCATTTTTCACTTGGATATGTTGTTGCCGACTTTCAGTATCTTGAAGTCGTGTTTGTCGAGCGGGAATGTGAACACGCCGGGCGCGGTCTTTCGGATCGGCTTGCCGGTTTCCAGGTCGACGGCGGTCGCTTCGGGGCTCAGCTTGAGCGCGTCGGGCCGAAGCGTTACGCGGCACTGGCCGCTCTTGCCGTAACTGGTCACCACCACGACCGCCGCGCCGCCCTTGGCCGCGGCAAGCGTGCGAGCGTCGACACCCTCGACCGTGACCGGATGGCCGGGTTGCCAGTAGTTGAAGACTCGGCAGCCGTCGTCGCCGTAGCCGAACGCGAAGAGCTTGCCGTAGATGTCAGAATCGCGCTGGGGCCGATAGTTGAAAACCTGTATCTCATGCACCAACGCCACGCCCAGCCGAGTCCGCCACATGAAGTCGACGCGCGGATCCTTCGGGTCGGGGTGCCCGCCGGCAAGTATCGTCGGCCAAGCGCCAACCTGGCGGCCGATCGTCTCGGCGACGGTTAGGTCGGCCGAAAAACGGTCCTGGAAATCGTCGTACCCATACTTCCACTCCCAATCCATCGTGCAGTTAAGGAACGAGAGCACCGGCACGATCGTCGTGTTGGTCATGTGCGCCAAAGTGATAGGCGGCTTACGCGACTCGGGAGAGTTCTTCGTCTCCCGCCAAAGCATGACCGCCGTGCGTTTGACCAGTTGCCTCAGATGCATCAGCCCCAAGCCCGGATGAACGCGGCCCCGATCGTCGGACCAGGCCCCGCCAACCAGCGGATCGAAATGGGCACTGAGAAACGTATTGTCCCAATAGACGCCGTCAAAGCATCTGAGCATTTCGCGGTAGTACCAGACGGTGTAATCGCAAAAGCTCTCCGACGGGCTGACGTCGTAGCCCACGGCCTCGTTGGGGCCCCAATTGCGGTTGAAGTAGCGGTAGCGCAGCCATTCGTCCTGGAAGGTGGCGAACTCGGGCACGTGGAACCCGACGCCGCGCGGGTTGGTATAGGGGATCAGCCGAAACCCCTCGCTCCAAGGCGAGGACTTGGCAACGTGGAAGCCCGCGTTAACGTGCCGCAGCAGGAACTCGTGTCGTTCACTATCCTTTGGCGCAACCTTCTGTTCCATCAGTCCCATCCAGCGGTCGATGAACTGCCGGTCGATCTCGCCCGTCTGGCGCGACTCCTTGAGCTTGTCGAAAAACTCGAATCGCCGCTGGTAGGGATAGACGTCGTACGACAGGCCGCCCCAATAGAAACAGGCCCCCATCCAACGGACCGGGCGAGCGCCTTCAAGCGGCTTGATGCCGGTCCAACGCCGCCAACCTTGGGGCATCGGCTTGGTGGGCGTGGCCTGCAATCCGAAGACGATGCGGTGCGGCCGCTTCAAAGGACCCGGCCTGGTGATGAAATGTACTCGCATCACAAGCGACTCGCCCTGGCGGATCAACTCGATGGTGGGCGTTTGGTCGTCCAGTATCCAATCGCGATCGGTGTCGGCAAACCAGCAGAGGCCGCGCGTTCCATCGCCGACCCAAAGGTACGGGTAGAACGTGCCGACCAACTGGCGCCGGCTCGCCTGGCTGCTATCCCAAACGCGGCCCTGGCCGGGCGGAGTGAAGCCGGCATAATTCGATCGCAAGCCGTCCCCGACCGCGTGCATGTATCGGGCGAACGAATCGCGCAGCGGTATCTCCAGGCTGAGCCGATGCACCGACGCCTCGCCGGTCGGCTCCAGCGCAAGCGTGGCCAGCATCATGCCGTCGTAATCGTACTCGGTCTCGAATCGGGCCTTTGCGGGTCCGGCCCGCCAGCTCGCCTCGCCTTTCACGCTGGTCGGCTTCTGCGAAACAACCCGCCACGACTGCCCCTCGACGATCCCGGGCTCCGGCGCGCTGCCCGGCTCGGAGGTTACCACTTGCCAGCGCATGGGCGCTGCCAGGAGTTGTTCGCCCTGGCTGACGAGGCTCTTCCATAGTCCGGCCGGCCCGTGCCGATGCTCGCGCAACACGGCGGCGACCGTGTCGCCTTTCGCCTCCAGGGGCGTAAAGGGCGGCATCACTTCGTCGCAGATACCGAGACGGTTATGCTCCCAGGGGAAAATCCTGCGGACAAACGGTTGCGCGACTGGCTCGGCCGGCAACCCCTCGCCGCCTTCGAGCGTAAGCAGAAAGACGTACTGCCCGTCGGCCAGCTTTGGGATGTCGCATGTCTGCTCTGAAGTGTACTGCTGGAACTTGATCGGATGTTGCCAGAGCGGTTCGCCCTTCGGATCGCCCGTCGGATTGCCCGTCGGATCGCCCGTCGGATCGCCCTTCGGGTCCGCTCGCTTGATTTCCGCCCGGGCGCCG
>CAZDHN010000626.1:0-4010 GCA_964505115.1 uncultured Planctomycetaceae bacterium | reverse complement strand
GAGGCCGAACTGCTCCGCCGCGACACCTGGCAGGGTCGGGCGCACGACCAGCGTATCAGTTAGCCCCGAGGAGCGCGCGAGTTAGCCCGGTCGCCCGCGACCGGAAAATGGATTCGCAAGAATTCGGTTCCTTGCATCACTGTAGCCGGATTCGCAAGAATTCGGTTCCTTGCAACGCTGCTGAATTCTTGCGAATTCAGCTACCGGTACGTACAATCTAGCGAGAACCAACAATCCACCTTGCATGAAGGGAGCAAGCGATGAAGGCGAACTCAGTTCGCGGGTTCATCACGCGGGGATCAATCATCGCGTTGGCCCTGCTGGCCACGGCGTGTGGCGAGAAACAGGTTGCCCAACAGCCGGAAGCGGCCAAGCAGGCGGTCCAAGTCCAAAAGGTGTACGAAGTACGCAAGCTGCCCAAGCTGGAGATCACGATCGACGGCGTCCCGGACGAGGCCGTTTGGGAGAAGGCGATCCTGGAAAAGGGTTTTCAGTTCCCCTGGAAGGACGATCCGGCGCCTCCGACCGAGTTTCGCGCCCTTTGCGACGACGAATCACTCTACTTCAGCTTTCGCGTGGAAGACGAGGATATCGTGGCCGTCGATGATTTCAAGGACGAGACGGACGCGATGGGCGAGGACCGCGTGGAGATGTACTTCGCGCCGGATACGGAGTTGAAGGAGCCCTACTACTGCGTGGAGATGGACTCTCGCGGCCGCAAGTTGGACTACAAAGCCGTCTTCTTCCGCAAGTTCGATTTCGGCTGGAATTTTCCCGAGTTTCGCCTGGCCGCCGCTCCGCTGGCCAAGGGCTATACGGTCGAGGGCGCCATCCGGCTGAAGACGCTGGAATCGCTGGGCCTGCCCTCGCTGGAATCCGGCAAACTCAACGTGGGCGTGTTCAGGGCCGAATTTAGCCACGGCGACGGCCCCAAGCCAATCGAGAATTGGGTGAGCTGGATCGATATCCAAACGCCCGAGGAGGATTACCACGTCCCCGGCACGCTGGGCGTGTTTCGCCTGGCGGAGTGAGCCCCCTTTCCCGCACATCAATTCCGAGATATGGTTACTGTAGGGTCGGAGTGGACTGGACGGCCGCTGGTTGGGTATGCAAATGAGTCGCCATATCGGCTCGCGGGCTGCCCGACGAGAGGAAAGTCCGGGCTCCGAAGGACAGGATGATGGGTAACGCCCACCGGCCGTGAGGCCAGGGAAAGTGCAACAGAAAGTAGACCGCCTCGCGGGCCTCCTGCCCGTGCGGTAAGGGTGAAACGGTGAGGTAAGAGCTCACCAGCAGGCCGGGTGACCGGCTTGGCTAGGCAAACCCCATCCGGAGCAAGGTCAAACAGGGAGCAACGGAAGCGCTGAACGCTCAGACCGTTCGGTTGCACCGGCGGGCTGGTCCGGTCCGCTATCGACTTCCGGGTAGGCTGCTTGAGAGGCCGAGCAATCGGCCTCCTAGAGAAATGGTCGTCACCCTCCCCGTATTGGGTGGGTACAGAACCCGGCTTACAGGTCCACTCCGACCCCTCTTCTTATTTCCCAGCTCCCCTGGTCCCCCAAAAAGGGTCCAGGACCCCTTTTGGCGATTTGGGATATTTACGCCTCCGCTGGGACCTTCTCGTTGTTGATGTACTGAAGCAGCTTCGAGATGCACAACTTGTTCATGCTCGTGTGGCACTCGTACGCCTCGACGCGGAGCGTTTCGTGAAGGCTATGCGGCAAGCGGACGGTGATGACCCGGGTTGTCTCCAGTGACTTGGCGGGAGTTCCGTTGCGACCGCGAAGGGTGGTTAGCAGATGTTGGATTTCTTCGTAAACCTCCGACTGCTCGAACTCGGCAAGCGACTTCTGGTCGGGCAAGGTCTGTCGAACGATGCCGCCCAGCCCCAGAATCTTTCGGTAGAAGGTGACCCAGTCGGGTTTCCTTGAATACAGATCGTGTACGGTTTGGAGGATATCTTCGTACTTGGCTGCCGTTGCGGTCGTGGACATTCTGGCTGGACTCCGTTTGCGGGAACTCGATGCCACCTGCCTCGCTAGCTAGCGGCTTGTCGAATTAATAGAGGCCTCTCCCGCGCCAGGCCAGGCAAAAGTGGCAACTGAAGCCGGCGTTTTGGCCCGAAATCCGCTGCCTAAAAATTGCGCACGCATACTTATCGTGCAACATCGACCAATAATTAGGCAGGCGGATTACTTGCTGGCACTGCTTGCGACGCTGCTATCGCGCGACGGCCCTAGAGAAGATGGGAAGCATGGCGAGACGCCGCCTCGGCATTCCATCAAAAAAGAGATCGAGCAAGTGCTTTGCGCCAAGCCACTTGCGACACGGGCGAAAAAAGATTCCCATTTTCTAAAGTGTCCAGCCAGACCTGCCGATAACAGACGATTCGGGAAAGCGGAGAGCCGAAAGCTGAAAGCGGAAAACGTTGGGCGGGGTTTCGAGACAATTTAATACACCGCTTTCCCGTTTCCGCTTTCCGCTTTGGCCCTACTTGCTGGCGGCAAGTTGGGCGGCAACCTTGTCGAAGTACTTGACCGATTCGGCAATCTCCGGCAGCGAGTTCATCCAGTTGTGCTCGTACTCGATGGAGAAGACGGCCTGGAGACGCTGGCGATAGACTTCCGTCAAGATGGCCTTGATATCCGCCTTGCCGGTTCCCCAGGGCACGTCGTGGGATCCTTGGCGGCCGTACTTGTTCAGATCCTTAAAATGGAACGAGATGATCCGGCCTTCCAGTGCCTTGACGGCATCCAGGGGGTTGATGCCGCTGCGCATCCAGTGGCCCGTGTCGGCACAGGCGCCGATTCGCTTGGTTCGGCCCTTGCATGCCTCCAGCACGGTCTCGTAGTTCCAGTAGCGCGAGGGGGCCGGATGGTTGTGGATGGCCATGTTGATCTTGTACTGGTCGCAGAGCTTCTCGATCGTGTCCAGCGCGTCCGGATGGGGCTCGGAAACGAGCGTCTCGATGCCCATATCCTTGGCGAAATCGAACGTTTTGCGGCATGAATCCTCGTTTTGCGACAGTCCACAGACCCCGAAATTAACCAGTTTAACACCCGCGTCGGCCAACAGCTTCTTGACCTCCTTGCGGCTTTCCGGCGACATCGATTCGCCGATTTTGACGTCCGGCTTCTCCTTACTCAACTTCTGGCCCGGATAGGCCTCGATGTAGCGTAGCCCAAGCGAGGCATTCTTCCCGACCGCCTCCTGGAAAGTGAACCGGTTGAAGCTGTAGGCCTGGCAACCGAGGTGCCAGCCGAGTTTCTCGGCGTTCGGGGCGCCGTCGGCCAGTTTGGCGGCCGATGCGCGGGAGTCCAGCGTTGCGGCCAGTGCCACGGAGGCTGTCGCCGTACCGGCAGTTTTGAGAAAATGGCGTCGATTGATAGCCTTGTTCATGGCGTGGGTCCTTTCGCGGATGCGTTGGTTAATTGCGTTGCCGACTCGATCATTGGCTATGCAGGGGCAATAGTACGGCCCCAATTCATGGCGTATTATAGGGTAGCGAGGCGGCCAAATCAACGATGTCATGTGGGTATCTCGGCATGAGGGAGTTGGGCAGCAAGAAAATCCAAAAAATGGCTATCAATTTTCCGTAGATGGTTTACTTCCGTGCCAGTAAGCGGTATCTTCTACAGTCTGGATGGATTCCGTTCTGAACGATTGCCCCACGGCATCGTCAGAACTTCACGATCTTGCGGAACCGTTCCGTTGGGCCGCGGCTTTGACCGCACTAAGAACCAGGAGGAGTTTCAATGAACAGATTTGGATTGTTGGCAGTGCTATTGGGTATGGTCGTGTTTACGATCGGTTGTGGTGAACCGGCTCCCGAGCCGGCCGAGCAGACCGACGCCGTCGAAGAGCCGGTTGCCGAGGAGACCGTGGTCGAGGAAGAAGTGATCATCGCGGAACCGGCCGACGAGCCGTTCGCCGAAATGCCGGCCGAGAAACCGGCAGCCGAAGAGAAGCCGGTAGCCGAAGAGAAGCCGGTAGCCGAAGAGAAGCCGGTA
>CAZDHN010000625.1:0-4013 GCA_964505115.1 uncultured Planctomycetaceae bacterium | reverse complement strand
CAAGCTCCGCCCTTCGAGGAGGAACGCCTCCTGCGCGGCGCCCGAATGTTCCAGCAAGCCACCGATTGGCACCAGCGGAAGCCGTCGCTACAATAGGAAAGAGAAGTCGAGCCAGCCCATGACAGTTGCTTACGAACAACTCTTGAACTGCCAGTTGCACTGGGCATTGCAGGAGGGAAGCATGTATTTCGAACAGAAGAGCGCCGTGCATCTGGCACTGCGAAAGATCACCGATCGCCTTGCTGAACTGAAGATTCCCTACGCGGTTGCGGGAGCCATGGCGCTGTTCGTTCACGGATATCGTCGCTTTACGGAAGACATCGATATCCTGGTAACGCCCAAGGGGCTGGAGCAAATCCATCGCGAATTGGAGGGCTTGGGTTATGTGCCGTTGTTTGCGGGCAGCAAGAACCTGCGCGATCCCGAGTGCGGCGTGCGGATCGAGTTCTTGGTGAGTGGCGATTTTCCCGGCGATGGCAAGCCGAAACCAGTGGTATTTCCCGATCCCGAGTCTTCAAGTACCGAGAAGGACGGGGTGCGCTGGCTGAGCCTGAGGTGCTTGATCGAACTGAAAATCGCTTCCGGCATGACCGCCGCGGGGCGGCTGAAAGATCTGGCGGACGTCCAGGAACTAATCCGAATTCTTCACTTGCCGGAGGACTATCACCGTCAATTGGAGTCATTCGTGCAAGACAAGTTCAGGGAGCTTTGGGCTTCCGTGAACGACCAGTCGGCGGATTCTCCGGGGTAGCGCGGGCAAAAGGCGGACGGTGAATGCTTGAGCATGATATAATCAAATTGCGGTCGGCGACAATATCATCAATACATCTGTCTTGCGAGGACATGGCCATGCGGCCTCAAGACGTCCGTGAGTTCTTGGACCAGAAGCCGTTTTGCCCTTTTCGTGTCACATTGACGGACGGGCGGATATACGAGATTCGGCATCCGGAGTTGGTCATGGTCGGCCGGTCGACGGTAGTTATCGGCATCCCTGCCGCCAACGATCCGACTCCCGTGTACGATCGGCTTGTGACGGTGTCGCTGATACACATCATGCAACTTGAACCCACCGAACCACAAGGGCAGGCTTGAGAAGGTAATCCTAAATCGTGCTCGATTTCCTCTTAGGTTTTCCCCCTTGAAGCCTGCCATGAGCGAACCTTATCAAATCATCATCGGCCTGGAAGTTCACGTGCAGCTTGCCACGGCGAGCAAGTTGTTTTGCGGGTGCGGCACCACGTTCGGCGCGCCGCCCAATACGCAAACTTGTCCGGTCTGTATTGGGATGCCGGGCACGTTGCCGGTGATGAACCGGCGTGCCTACGAGTTGGGCGTGAAGGCCGCCTTGGCGCTGAACTGCACGATCCCCAAGTTCACCAAATGGGACCGCAAGAACTACTACTACCCCGACCTGCCGAAGGGATACCAGATCAGCCAGTTCGATCTGCCCATGAGCGAGAACGGATACCTGGAGATCGAAGATGCCGAGGGCGGCGCGCCGAAACGGATTGGCATCATCCGCGCCCATCTGGAGGAGGACGCCGGCAAGAGCATGCACGACGAGCAGTCGGGCAAGGCCGACAGCCGAATCGACCTGAACCGTTGCGGCGTGCCGCTTCTGGAGATCGTCAGCGAGCCCGACCTCCGCTCGGCCGAAGACGCAAAAACCTATCTGACCGAACTCAAGCTGCTGTTGAACTACCTGGAAGTTTCCGACTGCAACATGCAGGAAGGGAGCTTGCGGGTGGACGCCAACATCAACCTGCACGTCACCACGCCGGAAGGGAAAGTCGCCACGCCGATCGTGGAAGTGAAGAACATGAACAGCTTCCGCGCGGTCGAGCGAGCGCTGACCCATGAGGCCGGGCGGCAACGCGAGATATGGGAGGAGACCGGCCAAAAACTCGGCGACGTACCCAAGCAAACCCGGGGCTGGGACGAAACGGCCCAAATCACCCGGGGCCAACGGTCGAAGGAGGAATCGAGCGACTACCGCTACTTTCCCGACCCCGACCTGATACCCGTCACCACCACCGACGAAGAAATCGAACGGGTCCGCCGCGGGCTGGGCGAACTGCCGGCCGCCATTCGCAGTCGGCTGGAAGAGACCCATGCCATCACTCCCTACGATAGCGACGTGCTGGTCAACCAGGGCCGCGCGTTGGTCGACTACTACTGCCGGACGGCCGACGAGTGCGGCGACGGCAAGCTGGCCAGCAACTGGCTCCAGCAGGACGTGCTACGCGTGCTCAACGAACGGCAAATAGGCATCGACGAATACCCTGTCGCCGCCGAGTCGCTGGGCGAACTGATTGCGAAGGTCCGCTCCGGCAAGCTTACTACCGGTCGAGGCCGCGAGGTGCTGGCCGAGATGATCGAGTCGGGAGGGTCGCTCGACGAGGCCATGGCCGGGATGGGAATTCAGGAGGTCGACGAATCGGAGTTGGAATCGCTCTGCTCCGAACTCCTGGCGGCCAATCCCAGGGTGGTCGAGCAGGTCAAAGAAGGTAAACTTAAGGCAGTCGGCGCCCTGATTGGCCAGGCGAAAGCCAGGAACCCCAACGTCAATCCGGCCAGAGTACGAGAAATCTGCCTGGGGATGATTGAAGGCATGTGAGAAGAACCCGTGAGCATCATCACCCTAACCACCGATTTCGGCACGGGCAGCCCCTACGTGGCCGCCATCAAGGGAGTGATCCTTTCGATTAACCCGCGCGCGAACATCGTCGACATCACGCACGAGATCCCACCGCAGGATATCCGCCGCGGGGCCGTCGTGTTGGACGACGTGGCCGAGCGATTCCCCGACGGCACGATCCACGTGGTCGTTGTCGATCCGGGCGTGGGGACGCAGCGGGCGATCCTCTTCGCGGAAATCGGCACCCAGCGGTACATCGCGCCCGACAACGGCCTGCTCAGTCGGCTGGCGCGGCGGACGGAGCCGGCGGAACTGATCCGGCTGGAAAACGCCAGGTACTGGCTGGAGAACGTTTCGGCCACCTTCCACGGCCGCGACATAATGGCACCGGCCGCCGCGCATCTCAGCCGCGGCCTGCCGCCCAAGGAACTCGGCCCGTCGGCCGAATCGCTCGGCCATCTCGATTGGCCTCGGTTGAGCATTGCCGCCGGAAACATCGAAGGCGCCGTACTGCAGATCGACTCGTTCGGCAACCTGCTGACGAACATAACGGCCGACTCGCTCGCCGGCCGGCCGACCGACGAGCGGGCGCACGTGCTCATCGGCGGGCACGAGACGTGGGGTATCTTCCGCACCTACGCCGACCAGCCGAGAGGAACCTTCATCGCGCTGGTCGGGTCCAGCAATTGCGTTGAGCTGGCCATTGTCGACGGCAACGCGGCCACCTTGCTCCAAGCGCCCATCGGCGACAAGGTGACTGTTACATGGGAGTAGGGAAGTCGGAAGTCGGAAGTCGGGGGTCGGAGATTGGGAGTTGGATAGTCTGTAACTGATGAGTGATAATTTGCCCCAGATGCAAGAGCCTACACACGAACAGCTTATCGATTGGGACCGCCAGGTCGTTTGGCACGCCTTCACCCAGATGGCCGAGTACGAGCCGCTGATTATTGAGCGGGGCGAAGGTTGCACGCTGATCGATATCGACGGCAACCGCTACATCGACGGCGTCGCCAGCCTCTGGTGCAACGTCCACGGACATCGACACCCGAAGCTCGATGCGGCCCTTCGGGCGCAGCTCGATCGGGTTGCGCACGTCACCTCGTTGGGCGCCTCGAACCCGACCACCATCAAGCTGGCCAAACGCCTGGCCGAGATCGCGCCCGAGGGACTCTCGCGAGTCTTCTTCTCCGACGACGGGGCGACCGCCGTGGAGGTGGCCGTCAAGATGGCCCTGCAATACTGGCGGCAGTGCGACAAGCCGCGGCCCAAGAAAACCCGATACATTGCACTGGGCGAAGCCTACCACGGCGACACGCTGGGGGCCGTCAGCATGGGCGGCATGGAACGGTTCCACGAAACTTTCCGGCCGCTTCTG
>CAZDHN010000624.1:0-4042 GCA_964505115.1 uncultured Planctomycetaceae bacterium | reverse complement strand
CACTAATCGCCGATCTTTGTCAAAAACTTAACGATCTTTGAGGTTAGTGGCACAGGTCCGTGGCTGGATTTGCAAGCACTCAGCCAGCGGACGTCAATCATCCGAATTCTTGCGAATCCGGCTACATTGCAGTGGCTTTCGCGCTTTCGCAACCGTGAAAACACGATGCCAGTGACGCTACAGTCAGTCCGACTCGGACTATCACTTGCGATGCCGGATTTTGGCCCGCATGCGACGTTTCTTTCGGCCAACCTTGCGTCGGCCTTTTCCCGATTGCTTTGTTCCCACGAAGCTCTCCAACAGATTTGTGTAACGATATAAGTATGTTTCCCGATATGCCCCACCTAAAGGGGGCTATCTTCACAAGCGGCGCGGTAAGGAAGTATAGCAGACTTGCCCCAGCCCTGGCAAGGGGGCAACCTGATAGCTGAGTTTGCAGGAATTCAGATGGATTGCCGCTGGTCGGCTGAATTCTTAATAGTGGGAGGGCGAGGCTCCTGCCGAGCCGGGCACTCGGCCGGCACGCTCAATTTCGGCTCGGCGGGAGCCTCGCCCTCCCGATACCACGGATGCGGTCGTAAAACAACTCCGGCACGCCAATCTCGAATTTTCTCGCCGCTGGGCGGCACGGGGCGGTTTCGTGAACTATAGTTGTATTGTCAGGGCGCATGGGTGTGGCTGCCTCGCCAACGGCGCTCTGACAGGGACACCGCACCGAGGCGTCAGATACAGTCCCGCGGTGGAAACCCGTCGTTTGTCGCCATCTGACAGGCAAACGGCGGGCTTTTTTTCCGCGCCGGTGAATAGCCCCACCCTCTCGGAACACCAATCTCTGGCAGGGTTGGACTCCTCATCTAGATCCACAACTCCTCTTGACAACCGGGTTCCACTGGAAGTATACATCTGTATATTGCCAGGTTTCGATTGCATTGCCGATGAGCGCGGGCGAGGCCCGACCCACCGCCATGACGGTCTTGTGAACCGCCGATTGGTTGTGCAAAGATCAGTAGGGGCTGCCGCGATGGACGATCAGACGGGAAACAATCTTCGGCGAGTGATGGCCAACCAGGGCCTTTCGCTTCAGCAGGTGGTTGACCGGGCGGGTTTGGACCGCCGTACCATCCAGGGAATTCTTGACGGCAGCAACAAGCCGCGCCCGCGGACGATCCACCAATTAGCCGAAGGGCTGGGAGTTTCGGCCGACGAGTTCTTCGTCAGCCCCTCGCAACTGCGCTACCAGCGTTTCGACCGCCAGACCAACCCGCTGGTCGAGGAGGTGATCCACGCGCGGCCGGAGTTGTTCGGCGCTTGGACCGACTCGGACTTCGACGAGCTTCACAGCCATTTCGGCTCCGGCGGCGCGCTGACGACCGAAGGCACGCTCGAGGTGGTCAAGGCGATGAATCACCGCCGCCAACTCGTCGAAAAGCTCATCCTCCTGCTGGAAACCAGCCAGGCCGAAGCTGTCGGCACGTTCTTGGAGGTGATGTACGAGAAGAATGTCGTGGGGAGGGAGGGATTAGGGATTGGGGATTAGGGATTGGACGCGCCGGAAACGTCGTCCGCCAGTTCTAATCCCTAATCCCCAATCCCTTTCGCCAAGCGCGACCAACGGTCGCGGCTTTGTAGCGGCCGCACGGCAACTCGTCATATTGTCAGTCCAACCACTCCTTCTTCTTCAGCCGCTCGGGTGTGTATTGCTCGGTGACGTAGCTGATGTCGCGGCTGATCAGCGCTTCGACTTCCAGCTTGAAGCCGTTGTCCAACATCCGCTTGATTTCCTTCTGCCACGGCTTCTTGTGGGCGAACCAGGGGTAGGCGGCGATCTGCTTCGCCCGCTTGCGGTCGGTATCGCTCAGGTCGATCTTCACGCTGGGCGACAGCCCGCAACGCTCGAAATCGATGGAGCGCAGCCCGATGAACTTGGCGTCCGGTATGGCCATGCGTTGCGACTCGTAGGCCAGGTTGATCGACCCTTGCTTAATCACGCTGTAGATGTAATATCCCCAGGGGTCGTTATCCAGCAGGCAGTAGATGGGCAGTTTCAGTTCGGCGTGCAGGCGGTGCAGCAGTCGCCGCACGCCACGCGGCGGCTGACCTCCGCCGTGCGTTAGGATGCAGTTGTGCTTGCGCCAGAATTTATCTTCGTTGAACCGCTGCCAGACGGTATCCTTTTCGACGTGCAGGACGAACTTGGCATTGCAGCTTTTGAAGCGGATCGCCTCGGGTTCGACGATCGAGGGGATGCCGTATCCGCCGGAGCCCATCCGCGCGCAGTTGATTTCATCACCCCGGTCGGTCAGCACGAGGTCACCCACCATGTCGCCCCGCTTCTGTGCGTAGAGGTGCAACTCCTCGCGGAGGCTGTTCAGCAGGACCTCGACGTCTTCGATAACCGGGTCGCATTCCGACTGCTCGCCGAAGGTTTCTTCCTTGGTGCCTTCGATGGTGTGTTTCAGCAGGTAGTAGAGTCCTCGAATGCTGGTTGTTTTACCCTGCTCGATGAGTTGGCCCGCCCCGCTGGCGACCAGCATGGTTTGCATGAAGCTTTTGGCCTGCGAGAGGTTGAACAACTGCCGGCGGTTGGTATTTTTGCCCATCTCGATGAACCGCTTGGTTTTGTTGTAGCGGACGTTCGAGAGCGAGCGGGTGGGGATGTCCATGTGCGGATCGCGGCGCTTGGCGACCGCCGCCGTCACGGCATCGGCCAGCTTGGCCAGGTTGCCCATCGTCCGCTTGTCGCGAGCGGGCAGTTTCGTCTTCACCTTAGGCTTCTTCTGTTGAGCGGCCGGCTTGCTTTTGGCCATGATGGTTGGGAGCGGGTTCGGGGTTCGTGCTATAGTCTGTATCAGCCAAAGTGATGGGTGCCACTGCTGGCTTGTCCAGCAGTGCCCCTCGGTAGCGGTTGTGCTTCGCACTGCTGGACAAGCCAGCAGTGGCACCCTGCAAGTCCGCCGACTAAACGGGAATCGTCTTTCCATTGGCGGCCAGGAGCCGGGCTTCTTGCTCCTCGGGGCTTACGATCAGGACGTTGGCGCCGAAGTTCTGTTCCGGTTCGTCGATGGGCCGGCCGCGGTCGTCGAGCTTGACGTCGGCTTCGGCGGTCATTTTGGTGGCGATTGTCATCAATTGGTCGTAGAGTGCCTGGTGATCGGTGTTGTTGATTCGGCTGACGGCGCCGGCGACTTCACCCAGGTAGCGGAGGAAGATCCCGCGCCGCTCGCCCTCGTGCTTCACCCGTTTGCGGCGACGCAGGTACATACCCAGCTTGCGGCCGACCGCCTGCAGGGCCAACCGCAATTCCTTCTGGATCTCCGGATAAGAGGCGATCGCCTCCTTCGACTCGCTGGTGAAGGGCACCCAAACGCTACCCAAATGTACCATGAGGGTGACCGGGCCGCGGGGCAGCGAGCCACGCGACTGGCTCAGCCCGTAGGGGCGCCAGTTCGTGGCCATCAAGGTTTGGGTGATGGCGCATCCGCCCGCCTGGAATTGCAGCGGCACGCGATTGGCGTAGCGCAAAACGTTCATCGACTGACCGTCGTGCAGATTGACGTTTCGCATGGCTTCGTGCAGCCGGTCCACGTCGGCCTTTTTCAGGTTACCGGGCGAGATGCGGCTCTTGGCGCGAGCCTCGGCCAGGATCTTATCGGCCGAATCGGTCCCCAGCCCGTCGAAGGTGGTTGCCAGGAACTGGCGTAGCGTCCGGGAGTCGGTCTGATCGAGCAGTTCGACCAGCGCCTCGCGCGATACCCGATGGGCTGTCGACGTGCCGCCGTAAGCCAACCCGACTTCGATCTGAAACGGGTTGCCCCGATACACGGAAGGCGGTCGGGTGGCAGCCGCGTAGAACTCGCCGGGTACCACCTGATGAAGGCCCTTGAGAATCAAACCTTCGCCGATCGGCGAGATGCAGTCGGTCGAGGGCGCCTTGATCTTCGTCTTCTGGATCGCCTGGTAGACCAGATCGACCTCGTGTCGACCGATCTTCTTCGTTCGCACCCGAGTGCTTACCTTGGCCGCCTCGCAAATTCGTCGGGCG
>CAZDHN010000623.1:0-4046 GCA_964505115.1 uncultured Planctomycetaceae bacterium | reverse complement strand
AGTTGTAGTTGATGCTTCCCAGGGAACCTTGCGGCTGGCATTCGTTGTCTTCCAGGCCGGTTCACCGGTCTTTTCCGCCGCAGGCGGTATTAGGCCCGTGCTTTAGCACGGGTTTGCAATGCGAGGCATCCCCGATTGCGTTTCCCTTTCCCACCCCGCCCGCCGCCTACGGCGGAAAAGGACCGTAAACGGCCCTATGTGATCCCGCCATTCACATCAGCCACTATAATACCAGTAGAGCCCTCAAGATTGACAGGATGAAAAGAATGAATCGTGGTAACTATTCAGCCATCTGAAGCGATTGACCACGGATTTCACGGATTACACGGAGAAGACGATGCTAGCGTCACGATTGCGAGCTTCTCAACATATCCGTGGTTTGCTTCATTCGGCCGAACAGATACGAATCTTCTTAATCCTGTAAATCCTGTCCACGCTTGATCGGGCTTCTGTTGTGCGGCCGAACGAGGCGGTCGGGGCGGGCGTAGCTTGGGTGTGATGCCGCGGGTTAGGAAGCGCGCCACGATACCCGCCCCGAGGACGGGGCGGCTCGAACCCGCGTGATTTTTCGCTCAACAGTAAGTTCCGAAAGCCCGGTAATCTACACCTCGTCGGGCACGACGAACGGCGCGCGGTAATCGCGAGTGAGCAGCTTGTTGGCCTCGGCGCTGTTGAGGAAGCGTTCCGCCTGGGGATCGAACTGGAGCGTTTGCCGCGTGCGATAGGCGGCGTTGGCCAGGTGGGCCAGGGTGGCCGACTTGTGCCCCTCTTCGATCTCCGCGAACAGATCGCTCGGCTTGCGGCCGCGTACCGCGCCGATCCAATTCTGGAAATGATCCAGGTCCATCATCGGGGCGCCGGTCGTCGAGGCGGTCGGTCCCAACTCTCGCTTGCGGCCCAGGAAAGTGTGGTAGCTGCTGTAGTCGGGAATGATCATGTAGCCTTCCGTACCCAGGAAGATGACGCCCACCACGTTGCGGTGGTCGACGAACGGGTACTGGGTGCCCATGCCGGCCTCGGGATTGGTGAACCCGTCGCGAGTCTCGAACATAACCTGCGTCTCGGGCTCCTCCCATTGGCAAGCGAAGGCCAGGTTGCCGGGCGTGGTAACTTCGCTGGTTGGCCGGAAGAGCTTGCCACCCATGGCTTGTGCCCAGTTGGGGTGCGTATCCATCTTCAGCCCCCAACGGATGATGTCGAGCTGATGCACGCCCTGGTCGCCGATTTCGCCGCTGCCGTAGTGCTTGAGGAACCGCCAGCGATAGATGGCCAGCCGGTTGTAGGGTTTCTCGGAGGCCGGCCCCTGCCAGTAGTTCCAGTCGAGATTCGGCGGGACGGGCCCGAATTCGTTCTTGCCGCCGGCCCGATACTTGTAGGCGATACCCCGAGCCATGTAGACCCGGCCGATGATGCCCTCGTGCAGCTTCCTGATTCCCTCGCGGATATTCGGGCTCGATCGGCACTGCGTGCCCGCCTGCACGATGCGTTTGTACTTTCGGGCGGCCTGGACCATCTTTCGGCCTTCGGAGATATTGTGCGAGACGGGCTTCTCGCAGTAGACATCCTTGCCCGCCCGGCAGGCCCAAATCGTGGCCAGCGCGTGCCAATGGTCGGGCATGGCGATGGTCACCGCGTCGATCGACTTATCTTCCAGCAGCTTGCGGTAGTCTTTGTAGAGCACGGCCTTCTTGCCCGTCTCTTTTTCGTGCTTGGCGCCGGAGGCCTCCAGGCGTTTCTCGTCGCATTCGCAGAGCGCCACGATTTCCACGTTCTCCTTGGCCATCTGGTGCAGAGCGTTCATGTGAGAGTTGCGTCCGCGCCCACCCAGCCCGGCAATGGCCAGGCGAACCCGATCGTTCGGGCTGCCGCCCTCTTTGGCGACGGCCGGTACTGCAACAATCGACGCGCCCGCGGCCGCCGATGCTTTGATGAACTCACGTCGATTCGAGTTTTGCATAATTTGTCTCCTGCTCCGGGCGTAAGAATACTCTTGCCGTGTGTTTCAATGGATCGACTGCAATATGGCCAATCATAGCCGCCGTGCCATAAGCGGGCAATGACCATCCGGAAGTCCCGGGGAGAACTGCAAAGTTACGAGATGGAAGGGCGAGGCTCCCGCCGAGCCGGGAAGCGAAAGCAAATGATTCACTGAATCCGGCTCGGCGGGAGCCTCGCCCTCCCAAGTAACCCGACAACACCGTTCCACTACGGCAGCCCGGGACCGCACGCGGCCGCTAAAACGCACAGAAGCGCCCGTGCAAGATGTTCGCACGACACGAGGAGTTTGCGATAAGAGACTCCGACACGATCGTAACCTAAGAGGCGCGATGCTGAAACCGGTGACGAAACCCACCCAGAGTGATTCGACAACAGCCGTTAGGCCCGATCGGCACTCATCGCAACGGCCCGAATGGAATCCATGACTCGGCGAGCTTCCTTGATCTTGTCGGCATCGAGCGCGACCAGCGCGTCGTCGGCCAAACGCCCGATTCTCCGCCAGGTTCGCATCTCGACGATTTTCCTGCCGACCTGCTGTCGTTTGGAGCTACCGGCGGACGACTTTGCCGGCGCCTGCTTTTGGGCACAAGCAGTCTTCTTGCCGCACTGCTTGCGTTTTGCCGTTTTCGCGGCGGGCTTCTTGGCCGCCGGGCTATTTGCGGACTTGCCGCGAGCGCCGGCCTTCTTTCCCGATTTCTTCTTCGCCATTTGTTCTCCCCTTTGCACAACCACACCCCACAAGGCGAGCTTATCCGATGTCGAACTCTTGCGGCCGGTGGCCAAGACGATTAAAAGGACAGTAGTCGGAACGCCCGGAGAACCTTCCAGCCGCCCCGGGAAATACCCAACAAGCTAACGCGGGCGTCCATCGACGCCGTGCAGCCGCTAACATTTTGTCGATAGTAACTGTTTTTAATAGACTAGGCAACACGGGCACCCAATCAAGTTAAGCATATAATCCGATGGGTGGGAACCGATGGTTATGGGAATTCATGGTAGGAGTGAATGGAAGGATATGCCCCATAAGTCGTAAAGCCAACTACGTGGCGATAGAAACCCGGCCCTTGAGAGTGGCCGGCCCGAACCGCGCTGCCCCCCGGTTAAGCGTCTTCGTAACCCGCTAACGGCCATGGATGAGGCACGGATTTAACGCGGATAATTCAGCGCGGATCGCAATTGGAACGCGAAAGGACGAAAATGACCGGAGTGCGTGCTCGTTACGCGCCTTTCCATCGGTTATGCTATCCATGCTGCGTCACCAACGCCTGCCCCGCCTGGCTCCCCCCCTGTTGACCTTGCCGGCTACTTCACTTGGCTGGAGTGACACACTTTTTATGGGTTTGTAATACGGAGAAATGATATGCTTCCGATTTTTTGGGTTTTGAGCAAGACTTGGGATTTCGCCAGACGACCTCTCTTTCTGCTGATTGTGGCGGCGGTAGCGGTCGGGTTACCCGACCCGGGGTTTGCAGCCGAGAGTGCCGCTCCGGCCGGGCCGGAGAAGAACCCGTCGCTACTTGGCACGCAGTGGGATTTAAGCAAGTGTACCGAGAAGGACTGGCGACACAAGAACAACGCCCGGCTAACTATCGTCTCCGAAAACGGCAACAAGGCGTTGCGACTGGAAAGTTCGTTCAAACCCTTTGCGTTTACTTGGACCACGCGATACTTCGAGCCGCGATCGGCCGAGGGGGTGGCGCACGTCACGTTCCGCGTCCGTGGCGACGGTGGCGGCCACCAGTTGCAGGTTTTTCTCGGAGCACCGGATCCGAAGGGCAAGCGCTCGCTCTACTACCAGAACGAGGATCAGACCGTCACGCTCGACTTCAGCGGCTGGCGACAAATCAGCCTCGATCTGAAAAAGTTCAAAACGCCCGGCGGCGGCCTCCGCGACCGCGATCTGGCGAATGTGATCTTCCTGGAGTTCATGATCCACTCGGCCGGCGAGAAACCGGCGGTTGACATCCGCGTCGACGACATTGCCTTCACCGACTTTACGGCGGAGGAGAAGGCGGAAATGAAACGCCGCCAAGCGCCACGGGAGCAAA
>CAZDHN010000622.1:0-4061 GCA_964505115.1 uncultured Planctomycetaceae bacterium | reverse complement strand
ATAGTCACGCCCCTGCCGGAAAGAGTCGGCCAGAAAGCCCAGCACGGGCGAGCTGGCAGACGAGTCGTTCGGATCGGCCCCGTCGGCGGCCGCGACGGGCCGTTGAGAGGCCTGCCCGCACAGCAGGTCGCGGAGTTGGCGGTGCAGGTGCGTTTCACGCACGAATATCTCGACGTGATCGGCGTCTTCGCGGAGCCAGGCGTCAAGCGCGGCGGCCGAGTCGGGCGTCAATTGGCCGTCCAGGTACGCATCGATCAGTTTGAGTTTGTCTTCCATCATTAACTCACCGATTCCCCCAGCCGGCTTTTGATGCAGCCGCGGAGCCCCGCGCGGACCCGGTGCAACAACACGCGGACCGCTCCGGCGGTCATCTCCAATCGGGAGGCCATGGCGGCCGGCTTCAGATCGTCGACATAACGCAGTTCGAGCGCCTGCCGGGCACGACCTTGGACCTCACCCAGGCAATGGGCCAGTGCTTGGCGATGGTCGTCCAACTGCCCGGCCATCTCCACGTATGTCTGGCTGACCTGTTCCAGCAGGTCGTCGGCGAAGACATGCTTATCGGTCGCCATGCGGCGGCGGTGCTTGAGTACCTCGTACTTGGCCATGCCGATCGCCCAGGCCACGAACGGCCGGCCCGGGTCGTATTGGTCGAACTTTCGCACCAGAAGCACGGCCACCTCGTGGAGTATGTCGCTCGGCCTGATGGAAGTCGGGCACCAGCGACGAGATGTAGGCCGCCACCACCGGTTGGGCCTTCGTCCAATGCAGGGCAAGTTGTTCGGAGTCGTTCATCAGCATGACATCAAGTATCCCTTGGCAGCCGGCGCCTGTCACGCCTCAACGCCCGAATGGCAGACCCTCCGGTGGTGGCATGTAATGCGGCCCTCGCACGAAACCGACGCCTTCACGGTAGTATTCTCCGCCCCGGCCCGAATCGTTACACGTTCTCGACGCAAATATTCGGCTGCTCCGCGAAGACGCTACTCGACTCGGCCGGCTACCCGTCAGAAAAACGGGCCGCAGAGTTGAAGGGAGAGTGGATTCCTCAGAATCTAGCGGCTTCCCACGGGTGTCGCCAATTCCTCAAGTCGTGCGCGCCAATACTTGGGATCGCGCAATATCTCGTCGATCACTCGACAGGCAACTCCCCGGGGTGATTTCGCGCCTTGCTCCCAATCACGCACGGCTCCCAAGGAAACGCCCAGAAATTGGGAAAAGATCGCCTGGCTGGCATTCAACGCTTTTCGAGCATTCTTGACACGATCGGGATCATACGCCGTTGGCTCAAGATTCAGCCTGATGGTCCGGCGAGTGAATCGCTCGGGAATGGTATCACTGGTTTCGAGAGCTTCGGCGAACTGCTTGAGTCGCCCGACCATCTTCTCGCCAAGCGAAGGCGTGGTTTGCTTCTTGTTTTTGTTGGCCATTGCCGCTCTCCTAATAGTCCCGTTTGGCAAGCCATGATTCGACTTGCTTGATGTAGGTCTTAATCCCCTGTTTTTCTTCCTTCGTGAGGTTGTCCTTCTCGCTCTTGCCATACGCCGCGATTAACAGGACCGTCCAGTAATCGGGGAAATATACATAACACACGCGAACCGCGCCACTCTTACCGACCTTCCATCGCTCGGGTGCAAAGCGAACCTTGCGCAGTCCTCCGGTTCCCGGCATAACTGGTGGTGCCTTTGGGTCGCACATTATCAGCATCTGAAGCGCCCAAATGTCACCCTCGTCATCCAAGTCAAGTCTCTCCCAATCGTCCATAAAGCCGTCTAGTTCAACGAAGTGGAGGAAATCCTCGGGGCTGAACTGTTGATCTTGATGCAAAATCATTCATTCCCCCGCGTGGTCGGGTGGTGACATTTGCTCCATCTCCACAGTCGGCTGGGCTCGTTGCCAATACCCATATTAGTATACTGCCCAGCAGTATACTTGTCGACAGGAGATCTGCAGCGAGACTCTTTGAATGTTACTAACACCTTTCGCCGTATGCGTTTATGAGCTTTGCCTGCAAACACATCCCAACCGCCAAGTACAGCCACGGGGTGGGCTGCGGTTGTCGGCATTGCCGCAACACACTGCTGCGACACTACCCGCGGCCGGATACTCATTCAGACGTACCGTTTGTTGACATCGCCCGTGGGACAGTCGACAATCTCGGTCATCAACGCCACCCACCACCGCGCGGCGGGCTCGCCGCACGACACTTCACCCGCCAGGAGACCCGAGATGAAAAATAGTGTATTGCTTTCGATGGTCGTCGTTGTCTGCTTCGCGGCGGTTGCCCAAGCGGCCGAGCAAGAGCGGATTGGGCTCACGGTCATTAACGGCATGGAGCGGATTGGGCAAAACGATGAACCGTTCGGCCAGACGGACGCACGGCTGAAGGCCGCTCGGAACGAGTGGGAGTCGTTCCAGGTGGTCGTGGCCGCGCCGGCGGAAAATATCACGGTGACCGCGGCCGGCTTGTCGGAACTGGTCGGGCCCGGGGGCGCTAAGATCGGCGGCGACGACATCCGACTGTTCCGCGAGGAGTACGTTCGGGTACGCTGTTCGACGCGGAAGGCCGAGTTGCCGCCGGGACTGTATGCCGATCCGCTGGTGCCGTTCACCGACCCCACCACGGGCAAGCCGATCCAGCCGCGGGCTCGCTCACAGAAGCGTTGGGGTGAAGCGTCCACTACGACGGGCCACGATATGTACGCGCTGCCGTTCGATGTCTTCAAGGGGCAGAACCAGCCGATTTGGGTCGACGTGCATGTGCCCAAGGACGCGCCGGCGGGCGAGTACCGGGGTGTGTTCCGCCTGTCGGGACGTGGCGGAATCAAGGCGGAACTGCCCGTGACGCTGACCGTCTGGAACTTCACGCTGCCCGACGCGCCCACGCACCGCAATCACTTCGGCCATTTTCACGGCGTCGCCCGACTGTTCGGTGTAAAGACCGACAGCGAGCGGTTCCACGAGATCGAAGCCGGTTACTGCCGGGCCATGGCCGAGCACCGGCTCTGCCCGCCGCTACCCGCGCACCTGTTGCCGATCGTCAACGCGAAGGACGGTTCGCTGACGATTGACCCCGAGCGGCACAAGCGACTTGCGGCGTTCATCAGCGAGAACCACGTGGCCGACATCGAGGTGCCCCGTTGCCCGTTCGGCCGCTTGCCGCACTCGACGCTGGATCCGAACTACAAGACGATCGCGCCCGAGCAGCGAAAGAAGGCCCTGCGTTACTACGCCGACTACTACAAATACTTGCAGGAGAACGGCTGGGCGGATCGGGCCTATGTGTACATGCTCGACGAGCCGAACCGGCCGGAGAACTACGAGCAGGTTTTGGTGCTGGGCGCTCTGGTGAAGGAGGCGGCGCCGAAGCTCAAGCGGCTGGTGGTCGAGCAGACGTTCCCTCACGAGCCCGACTGGCCCGACATCGATCCGGCCATCGACATCTGGTGCCCGCTCTGGGGCTACATCGATCGCCAGACGGTCACCCAAAAGATTGCCGGCGGCGACGAGGTCTGGTCGTACACGGCCTTGGTGCAGCCGGCGCCCGGGTATCATCCGCAGTACGCCAAGGTCAAGGGGCTCAATCCGCCCTACTGGCACATCGACCGGCCGCTGAGCGTCTACCGCGTTCCCACCTGGATCGACCGTCAGTACGGCATCACGGGCCTGCTATACTGGTCGACCGTAACCCGGGTGCTCGACCCCTGGAACAACCCGGCCTTCGCACATCCGCGCCACTACAACGGCGGCGGGTATCTCTTTTACCCGGGCGTGCCCTGCGGCATCGACGGGCCGGTTACCTGCATGCGGCTAAAGAACCTTCGCGACGGGATGGAGGACTACGAATACTTCGCCATCCTGGAGAAGCTCTCCGGCAAGCCGGCCGTCAAGCAGATTGTCGACCAGATAGCGCCCAACTGGTGGGAGTTCGCCAAGGACCCGGCCCAATTCCAAGCGGCCCGGGAGAAGCTGGCCGCGGCAATTGGTGCGAAGCGTTAGGTTCCGTTTATTGATCTTTGCATGGTCAATGCGCGGATCAAGGGGGTTCCGCCGGGGAACCG
>CAZDHN010000621.1:0-4070 GCA_964505115.1 uncultured Planctomycetaceae bacterium | reverse complement strand
ACCGGGGCAAGCCCGGTGGCGTCATCTCGAAGTCGTCGAAGTGGCGCTGTCATATTAGTGGCGACCGGGTTCTTGCCTGGGTGCGGTAGCACCGGTTTGGTTGGCGGCCCTGCCGCCCTATACTTCGTATTCATACTGGCCGGCCAACGTGGCCCAGCGACGAACCTGGGCCTTGCGAGCTTCATCCCAAAGCTCGTAGGGCGGCAGACCTCCGGTGTCCAACTGGCGGTTGACCGGTCGCTTGATCCATTTTTCCACGTGCGCCTCCGCCGGCTCCGCTAGTTGGCAGTACCGGCAGAGGTCTTGGGTCGCCTCGGGCCGCGAAAAGAGGTCTTCGGCCTTCAACGTTAGTATCCGCCCTTGATCGCGGTCCGCCTTGAAGCTCTCTATGTACTGATTGGTTTCGTTCCAAAGCCAGGCACATCGTTCCAGCGCTGTCATGTTCGCCCAGGCGTCGGCCGCCGGACCGGCAAGCGGTTTGATTCGCCCAATGTCGCCGTAACGGCCCTGGTAGTATTTCCGGCGCACTCCGCTACAAACGAAATTGCCCGGATGCCGGACCAGATGTACAAACCGCGCGCGGGGAAACAGGTCGTACAGATGCGGCGCGAAGAACGTGATGCGGCAATTGGTCTCCACGTAGCGGCGGCCGCGAGCGGCACAATCGGCGACCAACTCGAATCGGGCGGCGCTGACGATCGCCTTGAAGATCTCGAATTTATCGAGGCCCTCTTCGTAGGCCGACTTCTGCGAGTAGACGAACTCGGGCGAGGGCGCGTGATAGCAGAGCACGCCGGGCAGATGGCCGAAGATACTCGTCAACAGGGCCGTCCCACAGCGACCGGTCGAGAGCACGAAGATCGGCTCGTGCTCGGCGAAGACGCTTTCCGGCAAGCGTTCCCAGTATTCGGCCGGCATGCGCTTCAGTCGCCGTCGCTCGCGGATGTCGAGCGACATCCGGCGATTCACCTCGACGAACTTGCCGAGGAACTTCCGTGCTTTGTGAAGGCCGCGCATTGCTTGCGAGTTTCCGCTTAGCGTTTCGGGTTCCAGGCGTACACCCGGCCGAATCGACCGGCGACCGCCGAGTAGTTGTGATCTTGCAGTATCTTGATTACTTGCTTGTGGACCGGATTGCCGCCGCGATGATACCAACCGGCGATCAGGAGTTTCGGGGCGAATTGGTCGAGCGTGCGCTGCATTCCCCGCACGGCCTCGATCTCCGCCCCGTTGATTGTCAGGCTGACCAGCGTGAGCTTCTGCAATTGTTGCTCGCACACGACGTTGTCGATCGAATCGGTGGGAACGCTGATTGCCTCCTTCGCGCCGACGATGCCGTCGATAAGGCTGTTTCGCTGGGCCGAGCCACAAAACATCTCGAGCTCGCCGGCCTCGCTCCAAATCGCCTTGCGGACCAGTTGCACGTTCTCGATGCTGTTTGCTTCCATGTTCCCAAGCAGCATTTGCTGATTATCAGGATTGGCTTCCAGGGCCACGATCCGCCCACCGGACCCCACCATGCGGCTGAGCTTCATCGCGCCGTAGCCGATGTACGCGCCCACATCCATAACCACGTCGCCCGAGCCGATCGCGAAACGCCGTTTCAGCGACGCCTTCTCCTCGGCATTGTAGCCGGGAATGTCGTCGATCGTGTCGCGATGTTGCGGGTGGAAGAAGGCCCGGTCGGCGTACGAATAGGGCGGCGTTAACGTGGGATCGGCATGCGGATAGACGTAGCGAAACACAATGTCGATGGCCATGTCCATGTGCGACAAGGGTATCCGCGATTGCGTTTCGTCGGGCAAGTATCGATGCAGGCACGAGTAGCGGTCGCTGTATCGCTCGGTCGCGATACGAGCCCGCTTGAAGAAAATCTGCCCGCCGCCAAGCCTAATGAATCGGGTATCGTCTTCGTTCTGCCCTACGCGCTCGATATCGAGCTGCTCCAGTTCGCGGGCCAGTGCCGTTCGGCCGCTGGGCTGAAACCGCCAGGTCAGGCCGCCGTGAATTGCGCCGCGCAGCGAACTTCGCAGCCGGCCTTGTGGAATCCGACCCCACAGCGAGTAAAGCAGCTTCTTCGCTTGCGATACCATGTTTCTTTCACCTTGCCGATATTCTGTTTGTCGAGATTCAGTTGCAGGCGGCGCTGCTGGCGGCGCGTTTGACGCGTCCCGCGCCCCGGGCGAAGTACGGTTGCCCACTATCGGCCGGGATGCTGTCGGCCGGCATGCTATCGGCCTCAACCCGATCATCGCGGGCTTGCGCGTAGTAAAAGCACATGCCCACGTAAACCGCGAACATGACCATCGATACCAGCGAGTAGCTCAAAATGGCAACGTCGGCGCTGCCTGCCGCGTGCCCGACCGTGAAGGCCGTAACCGACAAGATCAGGAAGCAAACGTGCCAGACGAGCACCACGTGCTGTTTCTCGAAGGCTTGCATCGTATGCCGAATGGGAGCGACGATGAACTGGGCCGCGATCATCGGTATCAACAGCCGGGCGTAGTGCCCGGCCGGCGCCCATTCCGCGCCAAACACAAAAGCGAATATCCAGTCCGCCCAAATCGCCAGTATTAGCATGGGAAGCGAAACCAGGGCAAGCAGATAAAGACAGGCTTTCATCAGCAAGGCGCGGGAACGGGCCGCGTCGTGCCGGTACTTTGAAATGCGCGGGAAGAACACGTTCGCGGTCGCCCGGCCGATAACCGCCGCCGGCGCGCCCAACACCCTCATGCCGAGACTGAAGTATCCGAGCAATTGCGGCGCGAAGCAGGCGGCCAGCATCAGCTTGGGGACTTCGTGCGCCGCGCGGCCCACCAGAATACCCGGGCCCGAGAAGACCGGAAAACGCCAGTAGCGCGCGGCGACCGCTCGGATCGCGCCGCGATCGAGTTGGTGGCGAAGACGCACGAGATCACCGCATGAACTGGCGAACATCACGGCTGTCGCAGTCAATCGCCCCAGCAGATGTCCGCACATCAGCGGAATGCCGGTGGGAGAGGCCAGCAGCACGCCCGCCGTGATTTGGGTGCCCAGCGACGCAATGCAACCGCCGACCTCCCCGCGAGCCATGCCGCGGAATCGCTGCTTCCGCGCTTGCCACTTCGCCATGACGTTATACCATGAGTAGGCCAACACGCCGGGCGCAATCAGCCAAATCCAGTAGCCGCCGCCGGGCAAATCGAACCAGGACGCCAGCCAGGGGCGGAAGGCGACCGCCAGAGCGAATGTGGCAAGGGCCACCAGCAGCGAAAGCCCCAACGCCAAGGCAAGCAGATTGACCGCCTCCTCGTCATCTTCCGGCAGCACCAGGGCGAAGTCGTAGCGACCCGGCGCGATTGACGAAATCAGGTTCACCCCGACGATAAACAGCACGTACATGGCGAAATCGGTCGGGTCGTACAAGCGAGTGAGCACCGGGGCCGCCAGGACCATGGCCGCCTGCGCCGGCACCGTGCCCGACATCAACGTCAACACCTGGAACCCGAAACGGTCCCGCGCAAACGAACGGCGCCATCGCGGCGGTTTTGGTGTTGGTGAATTAGCCATTAGAGTCTTATGTCGTAACCGATGCGCGTCGGGCGCATCTTGTATGTGTTGTTTCTTCTTTTAGCGGCCGGGCTTGTCCCAATACCGTTGAATTAGTCGTAAGACGAATGCCGAACCAGGGTTGCGGATGAGCCGAGGGCCGGTTACACCCATCGCGGTGGAAACGACGAAACCGAGCCACGGATGAAACACGGATCAAACACGGATAGGTGTTTTGGGACAGTTGGTCCGAAGCGAAGCCTCGTTGGATATTGGAAGAAGACGCCGGAGGAACACTAATCTTCGCTGATTGTTTTCAGATTAGTGTCGATTAGCGTGGATCAGTGTTCCCTGAAGAATGATTGCTCATAGTCACTTCGATTTGATCCGTGTTCAATCCGCGTTTCATCCGTGGCTAAGTTATTTGTGATACGCTTCCCGCTGGTCGGCCTCCACGACATTGCTTTTCTGATCATCAATAAACGATAGGAGAGAAGGGAATCACCATGCGACGGCGTTCCGGCGGCTTTACCTTGGTGGAA
>CAZDHN010000620.1:0-4072 GCA_964505115.1 uncultured Planctomycetaceae bacterium | reverse complement strand
GGCCCAACTTCGCCGGTCACATGAAGAGCGATCTGCTCAACTTCACCGTACTGGGTGTCATACTCTGCCTGGCCGCCTCGTTGGCCCTCTTGCTTTGGCACTGGAACCGCCCCGAGCGAGAATTTCCCCTTGGCCCCGACGCCACCGAAGACGCACTGCTGTAGCTCGACGGATCGGGCTTCGCCTCCCACTATTGCAGCGCCAGCATGAGTTCAACAAGCATCGCGGCCTGCCGTTGTGCCCATTGGTTTAGAGTCTCGGCCGCGCGTTCGGGCTTGGCGGCGGCAACCTTCTTCTTGAGCAGCTCCTTGCTCGCGTGGAGGTTCTGCTGGGTCTCCTCCCACAAGTGCGTGTTCTTTTTCACCTTCGCACCCAGCGAATAGGCCTCGCCGTCAAGCAGGCAAGCCGGCGTTTTCGTCTGGCCCATCAATAGCGGGAAGGAGACGCTGCTTGCGGGCAGCGTTATCCAGGCGCAGGTGAACAGTCCGGGGTGCGTTGGGTCGATCTCGGCCGTCATGCTCGATATGGACGAGCCGAGACAGATCGACTTGTCGCGCGAGACATTGTGGAACAGGTGGAAGTCGATGGGGCCCTTCGCGTTGCGGAGTCGCTTGGCGGCCGCGCTGTTGTCGCATCGGCTGAAATAGACCTTCTGCGTGTGGATCCTGGAAGCCACGTGCTCGGAGTTCAGGCTCACCTCGAGGATCACGCCGTGGCGATCGACCAGCAGCCAGTGCTGCCCGTTAACGGTGCCACCCGCGTAGTATCGCTTCTTCACGAAGTCCTTGATGATTGCCAAGGCTTCCTGGCAATTCGACGCCCGTTCCGCGACGTAGCGGAGTATGTGGCCGCCCATCAGCCCCCTGTACCGCGGCTTGGCCGGCTTGGGGATCAGCCCACCCGGGTAGTCTCCGGAACCCGCAAGCCCCTTCTCGTTGACCATCATGGAACAATTGATGCCGTCCGCGTCGCAGATCGCAATGAACTTGTTGATCCCCTTGGTGGAAGCATCCAGGATGTAGGCCACCTGTGGCTTCTTTACGTTGTCGCGCGTCTTGTGGAACAAGATCGCGCCGTCGCGAGCCAGATCGCGCGAGACCGAGTACGAGGTACACTCGTGAAGGAACCGGTTCCTTGCCCGGCCGCTGATGAACGCAAGGTACATGGTCTCGTCGACACCCGCCGCCCGGGCGATCGCCCGCGTTTCCTCCAGCCAATGTGGAGCGATCTTTTCGAGAATTTGCAGGAACTCCGTGGAACGTTCGATAAGCATTTCCTTGGAGATACCCGCCGCAGCCGCCTTCTTCAGGTAATGAACGTCCATGCAGTGAGCGATTGCCTCTTTGTTGATCTCGCCCCAAGTTTTCCCAATTTCCTCGGGAGTACCTCCAAGTCGGACCATGGGAACCTCGGCCGCGACGGCCGGCGAAATCGACAAGGCACAAACGACCAGCAGGGCCACGCCGCGGATATTGCCACGCTTCATCTGATGTTACTCCTGGTGGTTGGGTGTTTTGGGGCCGAGTTGGCCCCGTGGTGGGTGGCCGGCGGTACGTGGTAGGCGTTCGCGGGGGGATATTTCACTATCGCCGCTATCCACGGTCAGAACGCGCCGCCGGGGATCGGGTTTCCATCGTTGTAGTTGATCAGGTTCTGGTAGACGTAGTCGCCGTAGTCGCCGACCGACGATGATTGAAAATCGCCTTGCCCCATTTGCGTCAGGTTGGGGTTCGTCTCGATATTCTCGCCGAGGAAGCGGACCGAGCCGTCGCAAAACGCGAAGTTCGCCCCGCCCGGATGCCGGCTGGTGACCGTCAGCCGCGAGTACCAGGGGTCGTTACCGGGGCTTACGTTCACGGGTTGGTCCAGCGGCATGTAGGGCGTGTTGATGGGCCGGGTTGAACTGAAACTGAAGGTGCCGGCGGTCGTGATCCAACCGCTCCATATCCCGCCGGTGGAACGATCAAACAGTCCACGCTCCGATACCAGCAGCGTATTGCTCAAGCCGTCGGTAATCGCGTTGACCCGCACGCATAGGGGCCAGTTCATGGAATTGCCCGGCGCGTTGAACATGGTTCGGCTGACCACGTAGTTCGCGGTGGGATAGCTTTCATAGTATTCGTTGACGGCAGCGCCCGAGTCGGACGGGCAGCGGTAGATGCCCAGTTGCGTCACCAAGGGGCCACTGGACGGCGCGGTAGCCGGGATCTGCTGGCCCTGGGGATCCAATTGGTCGTACAAGGGCCGCTGCTCCATGAAGAGCAAAATGAACGTAAACCAGGTATGGCCCTGTGGAGCGCGGACGCTGCCCGGCGGGAAGCTGCGCAGCGCATCGTGGTAGGTATGCATGGCCAACCCGATTTGCTTCAGGTTGTTGGTGCATTGCATCCGCCTGGCCGCTTCCCGAGCCGCCTGCACGGCCGGCAGCAACAGCGCGATCAGGATGCCAATGATGGTGATTACCACCAAGAGTTCGACGAGCGTGAAGCCGGATTTCAGATTTATGATTTCAGATTTATGATTTACAGAGCGACAAGTCACATTGCGACGAACCATCCCCGCTCCCCCTCCACTCAATCTGAAATCCGAGCAACCGTTCACGGCACGAAATACCGACGTTTAGCCGGCGGGCTTGCCCGCCGCGCGTTCGTACAACACGGCGGGCAAGCCCGTCGGCTAAACGGAAGTCGTCTCCGTTGCGCGATGTTTTACCTCCTCCGTCTTCGTCGGGATGTCGACACGATCAATATCAGGCCCGCCGAGCCCAACAACGCGAGCGTACCCGGCTCGGGCACGGGGCTCAACAGCTCGAGCGGAGACAAAACCGTGTTGGACCACCGCACTTCGTCGATCAGGCCGTTCCAAAAGCGTCCATTGGCGGAGTTGCCGTTGGAATACGCACCGATATTGAAATACGCCCCTGAGTCGTACAGCGAGCAATGCCGTGACTCTTCGTCGACACCGACCAAAAGCCGGTGTCGAGATCCTTGACGTAGAAGTTCAACAACCTCTCCGCCGAGACTTCCGATTGGTTGTATGACGCCGCCACGAAGTAGTCATGATCCGTCGGGATATAGAGGCCAGAGCTATAGATAGTGCCACTTTTGCCGGAGTTGCTCAACCATAATGCAAGACTACCGGTAGATTCCACCACTAGCGCCCAACTCCGCTGATCTTCATAGCCACTGACGTCAGCGTACTGCGCGGCGATCACCTCGCGATCACCGGAGTACTCCCTGTGTATGTACGCCTCGATGGTGAAGTCGCCCACGGCGAACGCGGTTTTATCAGTACAACCAAAGTATTGATAGGTGCTGGCGTCGAAGCTGGCCGCCTGGGCGTTGGCCAGGCCGTTTTGAGGGATCGGATTGTCGAAGTACTCGCCAGGCTGGCCGCTCGCCGGCGGCAGCGTGTACGGCGTCGGATAAGTACTGGGTGTACTGCCATCGCCCTTGGTGAGCGTAAAACCGTTGACGGACGAATCGGTGACAAAACCGGGATCGTCCTCGAACCGCCAGTAGCCGATCACGTCCGCGCGAGCAACCAGGCCGCTCACGAAAATCACACCGCAGACCAAGCCGACCGTAATGACACTTTTCTTACTCATCGAATGACTCCTTTGATTAGACAAGGTTGCCGAACAACATCTTTCAGGATTTCCCTGGTCTTTAGTGTAAATGATATGAAACCCCTGTCAATGGCGTAATGCGACGCGATTATTAGCCATTTGCGACAAGCGGTCCTAATGGACCGGCTTACCACGTCAGCTATTGGTCCCACGGTTGGTGGACCAATCCCGGGCTCCCAAAAACATGGAGATATGTGGAATCCATTATTATGCTGGTTTTGTTTCGCGCTTTCGGCCCAACGGGCCGCGCTATCATAGCCCAGGACGAAGTCCTGGGTACGCGCCCCAAACCAGCCTGGAAGCCCCAACGGGGCGCGCTATCCGCCTTAGGATCGTGGTGAAAATTAAACCGGCATCTTGGTTGGGATTTGGACAGGAATTTGAGTCGTCCCCACCGGGCTTGCCCCGGTGGCTTGTTGGTTTGGAAACTACAACGGCCAGCCC
>CAZDHN010000619.1:0-4080 GCA_964505115.1 uncultured Planctomycetaceae bacterium | reverse complement strand
TATCGCCAGTGCTATTCAGACCGGGGCTTGTTCGTTGTTGCGCCGGGAAGTCGCTTCGCGTAAGTGCGAATTCTCGCCCGTGCGACCAAAAAGCGACCAACGCGCGGCAGGCTTTGGGAACACCAACCAGCAAGCTCCGGGCGAATGAGCACTGGCGAGACGCCAGTGGCACCCAAAAGAACCCGCAATGTTAGTTGCAACAATCCGCTACAACCCTAGCCCGTAGCGCTTGGCGCGTTCCGCTATGGCCGGGTCCTTGCTGATCTTGGCTACCTTCTCCAGGATCGGGCGGAACTGCTTCATGTTCGGATGGCGAAGGAAGCGGTGGTGGGCCAGCTCGACGATCGACTTGCAGGCCGTTTGGGCCAGGGCCGGGTCGTCGAGCTGCTGGGCGATCCAATCGACCGACTCGATCGTACGCACGGTGGCCGCGCGCTCGACGGCCAACTGCTTGTCGTCCGTGCTCTGGGCCAGCTTCATGGCGCCTTGCAGCATGGCCAAGGTCTCCGACTCCGGCCGCTCGCTCTTCAGCGTAACCACGCGGATGTACGCCCTAAGTGCCCAGTGCCGAAAGGCCTTGTTGGGCGAATCCTTGCCGATCTCCAGCAGCTTGTCGGCCACCTCGGCGTTGGGCCAGTTGCACAAGGCACGCACGGCCGACTCCTGAATCTCGGCATCTTCACTTTCGAGCGCCGCTTGGATCAGCGCCAGCGACTTCGCGCCACCCAACCGACCCAACAACGGGAGATACTTGGGCGCTTCCGACCCGTCAACCCGGGCCAAGGCGGCCAGGACCAACTCCGACCGATCGGCGCCGGCGGGCAGCTTGTCGCAAACGATCAGGATCGTCTTGGCCGCCTCGTCACGATGCCGGCCTTCCGACGTCTTCAGCAACATCTTGACGAGCCGGGGGATGTCGCTCTTGTCCGGATCGGCGATTCCCCGCAAACCGTCCAAGGCCGGATCGTACACGGCCGGATCCGGCCGCGCGGCAAGTTCGACCAGCGGGTCGATTGCGTCGAAGCAACGGAGCGACTTTAGCACGCCGATCACGCCTGGCCGGATCTTGGGCCGGGAGTCGAGCGCCTCGAGCAGCGCGGGAACGACTTCGGCACGGGGAAGGTTCGCCAAGACCTTTTGGGACGCCTCGGCCACTTCCTCTTCGTCCGACAGGCGATCGAGCAGCAGCGGGATGACCGACTTGTCGCCGACCATCCGCAGGCATCGCAGCCCGGCCAGCCGCAGTTCCGGCTTGTCGCTCTTGATCATCGATAGCACGACCGGCAGCATCTCCTGGCCACGCCGCGCGGTGGCCAACTCGATGACGGCCAACTGGCTGCCGGCGGGCAGGTCGCCCAGCTTGGCCAAGAGCTTGTCGAGTTCCGCGTCGGGCACCGAGTTTAGATGACCCGACGCGATCAGCCGGCGCTCGGCGTCGGCGTCGGCGAACCAGGCCAGGACGGTGGCCGTGGCCTTCTCGCCCTCGATACGCAGCAGACCTTCCAGTGCCGCCCGACGGGCGCCTCGCGGCTGACCGGCCTGGCCGAGTTTGTCGAAGATCGCCTTGGCCGGCTCCGCCTTCCCGGCTTTGGCCAGCGCGTCGGCATGACGCAGCATAACGACGGCCAACTCCCGGGCCATCGGCACGGTCGCCTTTTCCGCCCGGGCGGTTAGAACGGCAAGCGCCCGATCGTCGCCGATCCGCCCCAAAGCGCTAACGGCCGCCGAGGCAACCTGCTCGTCCGATGAATCGGCCAGACGGGCGAGCGCCGACACGGCGCCGGTGTCCTTGCGGACGGCCACCGAGTTGATAACGCCGATCAACAGCTTGCTCTTCAACGTATCCAACCCCGCTCGTAACGCGGCCGACGCCGCTTCGCCGGGAATCTGTTGGAGCGCGTATCGGGCAATCTGTGAGGTGTCGGGTTTTAGGAGCATTGCGGCCAGCAGCGGCACCTCGGCCGGCGTGCCGATCTGGCGGAGTTGCAGGCAGATGTACTGCCGGGCGGCCGGCGTGGTCTCCTTGGCCGCAAGCAGATCGGCCAACCGTGCCGCGCATTTCGAGCGACTCTCGGGCGTGGCCATCGCCTGGATGACCGCCCGATCCATGGCAAGCAAAGCGGCCATGTCCTGGCCGTATTCGTACTTGGGCAGTGCCTTCCAGGCCTCCTCGACGGGCATCTCCGCCGCCACGACGCGCGAACTGCTTGAAGCGAGAAGCGCTGTTAGGATCAGCAACGGCAGACAATATCGTTTCTGTAACATGATGGTTCGTCCTTTCGTAACCGTTCGCGGCGGACAAGTCCGCCGGCCAAACGGAAGTCTTCCCAGTCTGGTTCAAATAGTCCACGGGCTGCGCGCGGCGCGAGAGAGCATGGTATTGGCCTCGTCGTCGCCGACGAAGCTATCGGCCGTGGGGTCCCACTTCAGCTTGCGGCCCAGCCGCAGGGCGATGTCCGAAACGTTACCCAGCGTGCTGGCGCAGTGGCCGGCCTCGACCGGCGAAACGGGATCCTGCCGCGTGCGCATGCTGCGGAAGAAGTCGGCCGTGTGGTCGGTGTATGGGGCGCCGAATCCCTTTACGTATTCCGGGCTGGCGTGCAGCGGCGTGTCGGTGGGCTTGAGCTTGACGTCCAAGAGCGATTTCGGCTCGGCTGAGATGCTGCGCCGGTTGACGTGGACCCAGCCCTCGTCGCCCTCGAATTTGCAGCCGCCCTTGTTTGGATTCCCGCTGTTGCTGTAGCTCATCTTCAGACCGCTTGCCCAACGCAGTTCGGTTTGCCAAGAGATCCAAGTGTCGGTCATGCCTTCGCTGGGCAGCACGCCCGTGCCCTCGATCTCGAACGGTTTCTCGAAGAGCTCGGGGCAGCCCCAGCCGGCGATGTCGAGGTGGTGAACGCCCCAGTTGGTGATGAAGCCGGCACAGTAGTGCGAAATCATGTACATCGCCAGCCACTCGCAGCGCTTCTTGTCGAAGGGGATGTAGGGGGCCGGACCGCTCCACATGTCGTAGTCGAACCCTTCGGGCACCTCGCAGGGTGGCTCGGCCGGATAGGCTCGCCCGCCGGGGGCACCCACGTAAACCGTTTTCAGCTTGCCCAGGTATCCGTTTGTGGCCAACTCGCAGGCGTGGCGAAAGTGGGGTGAGCTGCGCTGCTGGGTGCCGGTCTGAAAGACGCAGCCGTACTGTCGCACGGCGTCGCGAATCTTGACGCCCTGCGATATCCAGCGGCTGATCGGCTTCTCGCCGTACATATCCTTGCCGGCCTCGATCGCCCGACTGTAAACCACGCCGTGCCAGTGGTCGGGCACGGTTCCCCAAACGGCGTCGATGTCGTCCCGAGCCAGCACGTCGCGAAAATCGTTGTAGATTTCGCAGCCCTTGAACGTCTCTTTACCCAGCCGCTGGGCGTAGAATCCGTTGACCTGTTCCTGGGCCAGCAGCGCCCGCTTCTGTCGGCAATCGGCGATGGCCACTACCTGATGGTCGGGCAGCGGACGCATCGCTCGAAGCGAACTGCTTCCCCGATTACCCACCCCGAACATGCCGATCGTAATCCGCTCGCTCGGCGGCATCTGGTTGTCCTTACCCAGCGCCGAGCCGGGAATGATTCGTTGCCCGGCGACCGCGGCCAGCGTGCCGGCCAGAAAACGCCGCCGCGAACGCCGCTTGCCGATTTTGGATTGCAGAGTGTCTTTCATCATAAAACCTCCCGGTTAATCTACGCTGGAAATCTACGCTGGGGACTGATCCATTTTTCGGCCACTTGGCTGTCCATTACGTTGGAGGCGCAAGCCGAAAACATGGACCTGTCCCCTTTCGTGGCCCTGAATACGACTATACCAGACCCACGCGCGTAGTCAATGACAATATTGTGCAAGCGGTTTACTGGTTCTTGCAGACGACGGAGCCGCGGCGTCCTCGCCGCGAGTTACGATGCGCTGGGGACACCCGCCCCGAGGACAGATTACCTAATATGACAGCGCCACTTCGATGACTTCGAGATGACGCCACCGGGCTTGCCCCAGCGATTTTCTGGACTGGATTTATTTTCCTGCAAGGGGATTTCAGTGGCAATC
>CAZDHN010000618.1:0-4080 GCA_964505115.1 uncultured Planctomycetaceae bacterium | reverse complement strand
TTAGGGATTAGGGATTAGGGATTAGGGATTAGGGATTAGGGATTAGGGATTAGGGGCGTGCGAAAGAGTGTCCGTCGGATCTTCTTTCTACCCCTCATCCCCAACCCCTTGTATTAAACGAACAAAAGGACTGCACGTCTCCGTGGAAGGCTCGCCTTCCCTGATGGACCCCGTGGCAGAAAAACAGCGTATGGGTGGAAGAGGATCTCCAAGCGGTATGCATGAGGCTGTCCCCAGGCTTGCGAGTCAGCGAACGGGAGTCGGCCCACGGGCGGACGACGGCCTGGAGGTCCGCCAGGTAGCCTCTCGCCGCGACCTTGACCAGTTCATCAAACTGCCCTGGAAACTCCATGCCGACGATCCCCAATGGGTTCCTCCGCTGCTTGTCGACGTGAAAGAGTTTCTCAATCGCAAGAAACATCCCTTTTATCTGCACGGCGAGGCCACCCAGTTTCTGGCTCTACAAAGCGGCGTGCCCGTCGGCCGGCTTCTCGTTAGCGACGATCCGCACTACAACTCGCAGCACAACGCAAACCTCGGTTGCTTTGGGATGTTCGATTGCATCGACGACACGGCGACCGCCGGCCGGCTGCTCGAGGCGGCCGCCGAATGGTTGCGCGCCCGCGGTCGGGCGACCATCAGAGGGCCGATCGACTACTCGTTGAACTACGGCTGCGGCCTGCTGATCGACGGGTTCGACACTCCACCCCGGGTGATGATGAATCACAATCCGCCTTACTACGCAGCGTTGTTGGAGTCCTGGGAGTTGGCCAAGGTGAAGGACCTTTACTGCTGGTGGTTCGACGACCGGCTCGACATGATCAGCAAGTGGCGTCGTCGAGCCGAACGGCTTGCCAAACGCGGCGGTGTCACCATCCGCCCGTTTAGAATCGACCAGCTTGAGGCCGACACACAGCGTTGCCTGGATATTTACAACGGGGCCAACAACGACCTTTGGGGATTCGTCGGCTTGAGCCCGGCCGAGTTCCGCCATCTAGCCAAACGGATTGCACGCCTGGCCACTCCCGACCTGGTGCTGATCGCCGAGGTTGACGGCAAGCCGGTTGGGTTCTCGGTTACTCTGCCCGACCTGAACGAGGCGGTCCGGCCGCTGAACGGTCGCCTGACGACCTTCGGTATTCCCATCGGCGCCGTCCGGCTCGCCCGGCGATTGCGCCGGGTCAAGACGGCCCGAATGCTGGTCCTCGATCTGCTGGAAAACTACCGCCATCGCGGAATCAGCGAACTGTTGATCCTGCGAACGCTCGATCACGGTAAGAACGCAATCGGCTACACGACCGCGGAACTCGGTTGGACGCTGGAAGACAATTACAAGAGTAACCGCATCATCGAAGCGGTGGGGGCGGAGCGATACAAGACGTACAGGATCTATGAGAAACCATTGACATGTCTGAACTGCTAATACGACAAGTTGCCTCGCGCCGGGAAAAGAAACAGTTCCTGGAATATCCCTGGTCGCTATACCGGGGCGATCCCAACTGGATCCCGCCGCTCAGAGGGGAACAGAAGGCACTGGTCGGATACGCGAAGCACCCGTTCTACGAAAAGAACCAGTGCCAAACCTTTCTTGCCTACCGGGATGGCGAGGTTGTGGGTCGGGTGGCCGCCATCTTGAACCAGGGACACATCGATCTCCACGACGAACGTCGAGGGTTCTTCGGATTCTTCGAGTGCGTCGACGATCAAGAGGTGGCCGACGCGCTGTTCGACGCCGTCAGGAAGTGGTTTGCCGAGCGGGATATTCACAAGCTGCGCGGGCCGACCAACCCGTCGCTCAACTACGTGCTGGGGCTGCTGATCGACGGGTTCGACTCGCCTCCGACCTTCATGATGACCTACAACCCGCCCTACTATGCCCAATTGATCGAGAACCGCGGGTTCCAGAAGACGCAGGATCTGTATGCGTATTGGGGGCATATCGATATGCTGCCCAAGATCAACGAGCGCTGGGACCCCGTCGCCAAGCAGATCATCGAGCACTTCGATATCAAACTCCACCCGCTCAATAAATCGCGATTCCTGGAAGACGTGGTCGCCTTCCTCGACATCTACAACCGGTCGATGGTGGCCACCTGGGGATTCGTTCCCATGTCGGATGCCGAACTGAAGTTCATGGCTCATAGCCTGCGACATCTGATGGTACCCGACCTGGCCTTCAGCGCGGAAATCGACGGGAAACTCATCGGCGCGCTGTTTGGCCTGCCCGACTTCAATCCGCGAATCAAACAGATTGACGGCCGGCTGTTCCCCTTCGGCTTCCTCCGCCTGCTGCGAAACAAATCGGCGATCAAGAAAATACGGCTGATTAGCGCAAACGTGCTGCCCGAGTATCAATTGCAGGGTGTCGGCCTGGTACTTCTGAATCACCTCGTGCCGGCGGCCCAGAAATACGGGCTGCAAGAGGCGGAGTTCTCCTGGGTACTCGAATCGAATCGCCTCTCCCGCCGCAGCCTGGAAAAAGGCGGCGCCAAACGCGCAAAAACCTATCGACTCTACGACCTCGATGAATAGATGAAACTAACGGCCAATCGCTTCCCGTAACACGCCAGGAATATGATCACCATGAATCACGCATCAACACAAGTCAATTCGCCACGCCAATCGCGCCGCGCGCTGCTGAAGAGTTCGCTGGCCCTGGTCGGATCGACATTAGGCGGCGATCTTCTTTTCCGTTCGGACGCGGCCGCCGCGTCGGCCGATCGGACGGAACTCAAAGTCGGTCTGGCGGGCATTTGCATTACGCCCAAGCAGCCCGTCTGGCTGTACGGCTATGCCGGTAAGTGGCGGTTCCAACCCTACACGGGCGTACTGGACGACGTCCGCGCCCGGGCGATGGCCGTCCAAGACGGCGACGGCCAGCCGGCCGTGCTGATTACGGCCGATCTCTGCGTGCTTCGCGAACCGGAAGAAAGCGAACTCTCCAAGCGGCTGACCGCGAAGACGGGCCTGCCGCGTGGTCGGTTCCTGCTGAACTGGTCGCACACGCACTCCGGCCCGGCACTCGGCACGTCCGACCTGAACCGCTACCCCATGTCGGCGGAAGATATCAAGCTGACCACCGCCTACACGCAAGAGTTGTGGGACAAGCTGGCCCAACTGGCGGCCGATGCAATTGCCGACCTGAAACCGGCCCGGCTTGGCTGGGGACACGGCCGGGCAGACTTCGTCGTCAACCGGCGAACCTTCAAAGCCGATGGCACCTATCGGGGAATGGGCCCGAACCACGAAGCTTGGATCGATCGCGACGTGCCCGTATTGCGAATCGAGCAGCCCGACGGCAAGCTGCGCGGGGTCGTCTTCGGCTGTGCGTGTCATGCGGTGACCTTGGGTGGATCGAGCACCAAGCTCTCCGGCGACTATCCAAGCTTCGCTCGAACACATATCGAGAAAACCCACCCGGGCGTAAAGGCACTGTTCATGCAAGGTTGCGGTGCCGACGCAAACTCGCATCCCCGCTCCTGCAAGAATCAGGAACAGATAGTACAACAGCAGGGCCGCGGCCTGGGTGAAGAGGTCTGCCGGGTGCTAGCCGAGAAGCTGTCGCCCGTGGGTGGACCGTTTCGGGCCGAGTTCGTCCGGGCCGATCTGCCGCTAAAGCCGGTGCCGCCGCTGGAGCAATTGAAAGAGATGGCCAAGGGCCCCTTCTGGAAGTCGCACAACGCCAAAGCGATGCTGGCCGCCATTGAACGCAAGGAGCCGATCCCCACGCACTACAAGGCGCCGCTGGCGCTGTGGCGGTTCGGCAACGACCTGACGCTGGTGGCCATCTCGGGCGAGGTCGTTTCCGACTTCGTGCCGCTGGTCGGCAAGGCGCTCGGCGGCGAGCGACTCTGGGTGGCCGGCTACTCGAATCAGGTGTTCGGCTACCTGCCCTCGGCCCGCATAGTGAAAGAGGGCGGCTACGAAACGCTCGGTCTGGTTTCCGCCCACATCGGCTGGTTCTCGGCCGACGCCCAGGACGCCGTCCTGGCCGCGATCCGCAAAATGGCCCAGTAACCGTCGCTCGCAGGAACACGTTTGTAGCTGGATTCGCAAGAATTCAGCCCGTGAGCGTAAATC
>CAZDHN010000617.1:0-4083 GCA_964505115.1 uncultured Planctomycetaceae bacterium | reverse complement strand
GGCGAGCAACTCACCCTCACCCCCGCCGAGTTCTCCAAAAAGTACGGCTGGAAGAACGAGCCTGGCAAGGTCGGAATTGGGAAGTCGGAGGTCGGAAAGCCCAAAGCGGAAAGCGGAAAGGGGAAAGCGGAGAAAGAGAAAGAGGAGCCGAAGGCGGACGGGCCGGCGAGTGGTAAGGGGGAGGCACCGTAATTATGATTATGCAAAGACTGCTGACGACCGCGAAAGGAATGACTGACGCTTTTTCCTGCCCCTCACCCTACCCCCTCCCCACGTGGGCGAGGGGACATCGGACAGTTATTTCTTTCGCGGTCTTCAGATTACAGCACCCGCCCTGATCTCGGGGCGGAGCGAGTTGAACCGGTCAGGGCAAAGGCCAGGTTGCTGGTAGCGGCGCCCACCAGATCGGGGCCCTGAGATTCGGAATCGGAATCACCCCATGGTTACCTTTGCGCTACCGGTACGCGCGGAAAATACCCATCCCCAACAACACACAACCAGGGGAGGAAGACCACGATGAACGACATTCTTAACATCACGGGTTCTCTGATCTTTCTTGTCGGTTTGGGAGGCTCCGTCTTTGGCCTACTATGGGCTATCGCAAGCCTGGCTGGTATTTGACAGTTCCGGACGTTACCTGCCCCAGGGTCTCGGCGGGAATCGGCGGCTACGCTCGACACTGCGCCGTCAGTTTTACCTGGAGTGGTTCGTTTCATCAAAGGTTCGTTTTCCGACGCAAACGCCGCAATCCCATATCCAGCACGTAAGTCCTGTCCAGGGTGTCCGAGATCGCCATGTCAAAATCAAAACCCCATAAAGCCGTGCCGGCAAGAGGTTTTTAATACAGGACAGGTTCTTTCGCCGCAAACCTGCCACCTGACCCACCTGCGGGAGGGCGTCATAGGCAAGCCGGATAGGCATGCAACCCGGCCCGCAAACTCTCGTCTATCCACCGCTCTCGGTTCTTGGTGCTGAAGACCACATGCAGAAGAACCTTTGACAATGATTGTGCCATCGACAATACCCCCTTGTCTCACCCCTGCGGGGCGTTGTGACCTCGTCGGATCATCATACTCAGCCCAGAATTTTGAGGCAACAAGCTGGTGCGTTACCAATTAAGCTTCTGCCAGCACGGTGTCGTCGTGTTCGTAGCCGGGGGCGCAGCAGCAGAGGAATTTCAGCGGGGCGGCGGAGGTGGTGGTTATCTGGTGGACCGCGCCCGGGGGTATGGCGATGGCGTCGCCCGGGGCTACCTGATGGGTTTCGTCGCCGATACACATCAGCCCTTCTCCGGACAGGATGTAGTAGGTCTCCTCGGTCGCCACGTGACGGTGCGGCGTGGTGCTGGCGCCGGCGGGCAGTCGGGCTTCGGCCAGTGTCTGGTTGCGAATGCACGAATTGCGGTGCGACAACAGCTCGCGAATCTCCGAGCCGTCCTTGGTCGTGAACGCCGGCACGCGATCGATGTTCTGGATATCCATGTCGGGTCCCTTGGGAAGTGCGGGCCACGAAGCGTTAGCCCCGTCGCCCGCGACGGGAAAATAGCGGAAACCGGCCCGTCTACCGGTCGCGGGCGACCGGGCTAACCGATCGAACGTTACTGCTTCCTATACATCCCCACTACGGCGGGCGGATAGGTGCGAACGTCCCATTCGTCGGGTTCGGGCAGAAGCGAGAAATCGAAACGCTCGTCGGACTCGACCACGAAGATGCTCTCGGGCGGTGCCAGCCGCATCAATTCGCCTACCAGTTCCATCATTTGCTCGGTTCGGGAGACGTAGAACTCGTAGGGCGGCGAACAGAACACGACCCAGGGGCTCGTGCCCAAATCGGGTTGGCCGCGAAGCCAGAGGAACACATTGGCAACGACGACCTGGGTAATCTGCTCGACCTGCAAGGTGGCCACGTTGCGACGCAGAATGGCCGCGGTCGGGTAGTGCTGTTCGATGAACGTCGCCCGATCGGCCCCTCGGCTAAGCGCCTCGAGCCCCAACGCCCCAGTCCCGCCGAACAGGTCGATCGCGTGCTTCTTGCGCACGGAGGGCCCAACCAGATTGAAGACCGCCTCACGGATCCGGTCCTTCATCGGCCGAACGCGCTGATCTCCGCCATATTCGAGCTTCCGACCGCGAAACCGCCCACCAACTATCCGCAGCCCGACGGGCGCGGTCTTGGCCTTGGCCTTGCGAGGGTCTCGCCCGGCCTTGCCGGATTTCGCGTTCTGTTTTCGCCGAGCCATGCATTTTCCAACTTCAGACAATCCGTGCCCCGTCGCCTGCGACGGGAAAAGAAGCAAAAACCGTCCCACCAGCCGGTCGCGGGCGACTGGGCTAACTGCTATCCGCGTTTGAACCAGGCCCAAGGGGCTATTGGATAGACGTACATAACATGGTAACGTAGACAGCTTATTGTCGATAGTCCGCCCAGTGGAGTGGGCGATTTGGCGGTCGTTTTCCTGTTTCCTGGTGTACAACGAGGTCTTCAATCATGAGTACTTGCTCTCGCGTTGGTCTGATCGGGTTCTTCCTGTTGGCGGTAGTTTTGGTTTGGCCGGGCGGCATTCTGGCATTCCAAGCTGAACCGGCCGCGCCACCGGCCGAGAAAGCGGCCGCGCCGCGAGTTGAAAAAGCGGCCGCGCCGCCCTCAAAGCCGGCGGGGCCCGCCAAGGCGGAGTTCGACAAGGTGTTTGGCCAGTGGAAAGCGCTGCTGACCGAGTTGCGGCAGTTGCGCGACGAGTACGGCGACGCCGAGGCCGCCCGACGCACGGAGATTAAGAAGCGATATGGTGAATTGGTCGAAAAAGGAGAGGTAATGGAGCCCCAGATGATCGAGGCGGCCGAGAAGGCCTACATTGAAGCGCCTAATGCCGATAGCGAGCTTGCCAAGCTCCTCGGTGCGGTTGTTGCCCGAAACGTTCAGCAGGACGACTACGAAGAAGCGTTGCGGCTGGCGGAATTGCTGATTAAGAACCGTTGCGAAGACAAGAGTATCTACAATTTTGCCGGTATTGCGGCCTTCGCCGTCGGCCATTTCGATACGGCCGAGACGTATCTCAAGTTGGCCCAACAGAACAAGGTGCGTACCGGTTCTGGCCACCCATCACTCGACTCACTGGTCGACGGGTTCATCGCCGACCCGGACAAGTACAAAGGGGCCTGGGAGAAAGAGGAGAAAATTCGTATCGCCGAGGCCAAGGCCGACGATCTGCCTCGCGTGCTGCTGAAAACCAACAAGGGCGACATCGAGTTGGAGCTGTTCGAGAACGACGCGCCCAACACGGTAGCCAACCTGATTTCGCTGGTCGAGAAGGGCTACTACGACGGCATCACCTTCCACCGCGTGCTGCCCGGCTTCATGGCTCAGGGTGGATGTCCCGACGGGACCGGCAGCGGCGGGCCGGGCTACACGATACCGTGCGAGTGCCAACATCCGAACCACCGGAAGCATTATCGCGGCAGCCTGAGCATGGCCAAGACGGCCCAGCCCGACACGGGCGGATCGCAGTTCTTCCTCACCTTCGTACCCACCAGCTTCCTCGACGGCCAGCATACGGTCTTCGGTCGGGTAGTGAAGGGCATGGACGTACTGGCCAAGCTACAGCGTCGCGATCCCAACAAGCCCAACCAGCCCGAGCCCGACCGCATCATCAAGGCCCAGGTCCTCCGCAAGCGACCCCACGAGTACAAGCCGACCCATACCAAGTAGCCGGCGCCGTCGACCGACTCACCCGCCACCCAATCCGGGCCAGTTCCGCGCGCCTATGCGGCCCAAATCAGCGCTGTAATTGGACCGTTTTGCGACGCCGCCGAATTGTTGGTTAACCTTAGAGATTTCGTGGCCGAATGGGGGGCATTGGGGTATGGTGCTAAGTTGCCTCAGTAGAACGACTTACGACGACGATTCCGCCATTCCCGCGCACCCCTCTTGCGAGTGGGCGCTCGACTTCTCATTTCGCAACGACGTAAGTGCCTATCAGATAGCGACTTAGAGAAATCCAGAGAATCTGTTTACTGAAGACCCCCTCAAACAATTGTGGTTCATCCGGTTGAAGCGTAGCTGGGCCACGGGATCGCCAACATTAGG
>CAZDHN010000616.1:0-4096 GCA_964505115.1 uncultured Planctomycetaceae bacterium | reverse complement strand
GAACTCGCGTCTCTAGTTTGCAAACCCTGTTTCCACCGGGGCAAGCCCAGTGGGGTAAGCACTTACGCATGGTAGCCATCCCGAAAGTGGCGCTGTCATACTAGGTTCAACAAAACCGCGCGAGGGTATTAAAGGCATGTAAGCGTCAGGAAAAATTCGCGGAAAATGTCCGCTGTCGCCAGCTTCAAAAGGAAAACTGTTCATGGATCAGACTCCGTCTTCGAAAGCAGCTTCCTCCGATAGCGTTGCAAAACAGCACCCCTTGGACGGGATATTTAGCCCCAGGAGCGTGGCCGTGATAGGCGTCACGCCCACGCCCGGCACCGTTCCATACGACATCTTCGAGAACATCCTTACCAGCGGCTACCGGGGCACGGTCTACCCGGTCGCGCCGGGTAAGCGGAACATCTGCGCGGTTCGGGCGTATCGCTACGTGATCGACATCGATGACGACGTCGATCAGGCGATAATCGTTTTCCCGTCCAACGTGGTCGATCGAGCGTTGGAGCAGTGCGGCAAGAAGGGGATCAAGTCGGTTATCGTCATCTCGGCCGGGTTCCGCGAGGTTGGCCCCAAGGGCGTCGAGCGCGAGCAGCGGCTGAAGGACATCTGCAAGGAGTACGGGATCTCGATGATCGGGCCGAACTGCCTGGGCGTGATCAACACCGACCCGGCCGTCTCGCTGAACGCCTCCTTCGCCCGAAAAATGCCCGACATCGGCCGAATCGCTTTCCTCAGCCAATCCGGAGCGTTATGCACGGCCGTGCTCGACTACGCTCGGGAGAAAGGAATTGGCTTCTCCAAGTTCGTCAGCTTCGGCAACAAGGCCGGTGTAACGGAGATCGAGTTATTCGACTACCTGGCCCAAGACGACCATACGGACGCGGTTCTTTTGTACCTTGAGGAGTTGCGGGACGGACGGGGGCTGATCGAGGCGGCACGACGCTTCACCCGGGGCGAGAACGCCAAGCCCATTATTGCCATCAAGTCGGGTCGCACGCCGCAAGGCGCCGACGCGGCCGCCAGCCACACGGGCTCGCTGGCCGGAGAGGACGCCGTTTGCGACGCCGTCTTCGAGGAGGCCGGCATTCTGCGGCTCAGCAGCATTGAGGAACTGTTCAACACGGCCATCATGTACGCCTACCAGCCGATGCCGCAAGGTGATCGACTGGCGATTGTCACCAACGCGGGCGGGCCGGGTGTTATGGCGACCGACTCGGCGGTCAACCTGGGGCTATCGATAGCCCGTTTCGACGAATCGACCACCGTCAAGCTGAAGGCCTCGCTTCCCGACGCGGCCAACGTGAGGAACCCGGTGGACGTTATCGGCGACGCCCGAGCCGACCGCTACACGGCAGCCCTGGAGGCGGTGCTGGACGACCCCAACGTGGACGAAGCGTTGGTGATCCTCACGCCACAATCGATGACCGATATCGACTCGATCGCCAAGGGAGTCTGCAAGATTCACGAAACGGCCACCAAGCCGCTGGCTTGCTCGTTCATGGGAGCGACCGACGTGCAGTCGGGTGTACACTTATTGCAGGACGCACTAATCCCGCACTACATCCTGCCGGAATGGGCCTGCGACGCAATGGCCAACGTGCAGAAGATCCGCAAATGGCGTCAGCAGCCGGTCGAGCAACCGGAATCGCTCTCGGTCGACCGCGAGACGGCCCAGCGGATTATTGACGCGGCGGGAACCGGTTACCTGAGCGAGGACGAGTCGCTTCGGGTACTGGGGACCTACGGGCTGCCGATTCCGCCGTACAAGCTTTGCGCCAGCGCGGAAGAGGCCGTCGAGTTCGCCGGCGAGATCGGCTACCCGGTCGTGTTGCGAGTGGTCAGCCCGCTGATCGTGCATAAGTCGGAGGTGAAGGGCGTGGCCCTGAATCTATCCAACGCGGCCATGATCCGCAGCGCCTACGATCAGATGCTCAAGCACATATCGAGCGTCTTCCCGGATGTGGAGATTCGCGGCATCCTTGTCCGCGGGATGATCCCGTCCGGTCATGAAATCATCATGGGCGCGAAACGCGATCCGGTTTTCGGACCGACGCTGATGTTCGGGCTGGGTGGAATATACGTGGAACTGTTCAAGGACGTTACCTTCGCACTGGCGCCGATCGATCGGGCAACCGCCCAGAGAATGACGCGGAACGTGAAAGCGTATCGCCTGTTGGAAGGCATGCGTGGCGGCGCCCGGGCGGATATCGAGGGTATCCAGGAAAGCTTGATTCGAGTGGGCCAACTCGTGAGCGACTTCGACCGGATCGCCGAGTTGGACGTCAACCCGCTCATCGTCGGCGCTGCCGAAACCGGCAATGCCGTGGCCGACGTGCGTATCCGGTTGAGTGAGTAGCTGTCAGGGGCCAGGGGTCAGGGGTCAGGGGCCAGAAATCTTTGTCAAAGACTTAACGATCGTTGAAGTTAGTAGTCCAGGAGAATCTAATGGAAAAGAGTGAAGTGCAAGATCGCGTGGTGAAGGTCGTTTGCCAGGTGCTTAACGTTGGCGCCGAGATGGTTGAGCTCGAGAGTCACTTCGTGTTCGACCTGGGTGCCGAGAGCACGCAATCAGTCGAGTTGGTTGCCGCCTTTGAAGGCGAATTCGAGATCGAGATGGACGACGAGGCGGCACTGGAAGTGCAAACGGTCGGCAACGCGGTCGACTTCATCGCCAAGTACTTCGAATAGACTCAATCTTCCGCCGAGAAGGCTCAACAAGGAGGGGAGTCTCCGCCGATTCACATATCGTGAGCTAGATTTGACAGGGCCCGTTTTCTCCCGTCAGAAGCGAAATCGATATGGCCGGAATGAACCAAGAATCTGATATGTCGGGCAGCACCAGGGCAATCGCGGCCGGTTTCGTCATCATGGCGATGGCCTGGTCGATGTTCTTCGGCGGATTTCACGTCATTCCCGCATCGATCATGGCCGCCGCAATAACTCTTCTGGCGGGCCAAGCTATCAGCCACGTGCGGTACTCCGGGCGATCGACCAAGTCGGACTGAAGGCGAATGTCGCGATTCCGGGCCGACCGCGTGACAGTCTTCGTGGGTTCCAACGGAGCTTGCCAGGTTTGGCAACCGTCAGAAGTCTCCGTAGACGAGTTTGGCCGGAGGAACCTTTGCGGCAATCTCGGTGAACGCCTGCAATATCTGCTCCTTCATCGCGGCAATGGTGGTATCGCCGGGAACGTTGATCCAAACACCACCGCCGGCAAAGGCAATGGCCTTCATCAGTCGCCAGTCGGAGCCGGCACCCACGCTCATCGTGTGGACCGTCACGCCCAGGTCGATCGCCTGCTTGGCCTCCCAAAAAGCGTATTGCTTGCTCCTGTCACTGGTCGTGTAGTCAGCGTGACCATCGCCGTTGTAGTCGGTCAGCGCGTTCCAATCCCAATCGCCAGGCAGGCTCCAGCCGCTCGGTCTCTGGTTGGTGTTGCCGTCGGTCATTACCAGCATGGTCGGTCGGGCGCCGTAGCGGATATGGCCGGACATCAACTCCCTGGCCTTCTTGATGCCGTCGCCCATGTTGGTCATGTTGCTGTAGTGCCCCGCCTGCTTGTGGCGTTGCATGGTATCGATCAGACTGTAGTCGGCGTTAATCGGATCGCTGCTGATATCCACGCTGGCATCCACTTCGTTAAGTGACGTCTCCTGCCGCGCGGTGCTGGCGTAACTGACCAACCCGACTTCGTCGCCGAAATCGAGGTTCGTCAGGAAGTCGAGGAACAGCGTGGCGCCTTCCTTGACGGCGTGGAACGGATAGTGCGGCGTACGCCAGAGGTCCTCGGAACTGCTGTTGCCGTACCTTCTCTCCTGAAGATAATCCATCAGCGTGCGGTAGCCGTACCTCTTCTTGTAGGTGCCGCTCTTGCCCTTGACGTAGCTGATGTAGTCCTTCCACCTGCTCTCGCTGGTGGAATAGTTCGGTCGCGACCTGGGCGTGCCGTTGCTGCTCTTGCCCGCCTGCGGGAAGGGGTACTTGGGTGTTCCGTTCGAGTTCTTCTTGTTCAGCTTGAGCTTCTTGAATATTTTGTTCGTAGAGCTGCTCGATATGTACTTGCCCGACGCCGTGGTCATCTTGCCGAACCCGT
>CAZDHN010000615.1:0-4099 GCA_964505115.1 uncultured Planctomycetaceae bacterium | reverse complement strand
TCGCCCGAGGGCCGGTCGACCCAGGATCCGAGCAGCACCTGCCCGTCGTCGATCCAGATTGGCCCCATCACCTGGGTGAATTGTATGTCTTTGTAGGTGAGCGAATCGACGGCCAGTTCGCCCCGGGAGTGGAATCGTTGGCCGTCGAATTTGCCCGCCAGCGTCAGGCCGCCGTTAAGGTTTTCCAGCTTGATACCGCAATCGATACTGCCCTGGTTGAAGCCGACGGTCAGGTCCCATTGTGAAGTGAGCGGCGCGTCGGCATGACCGGCGTTAGCGAAATCGAGCGTTCCGTGCAGATTGATCGGCCCGCGCGGATTCAACTCGATGAGCGGCTTCTTCAGCCGGCCGGGGAGCGCCTGGAGCAGTTCGCGGTCTATGCGAAGCCGATCGACCGAGAGCCCTTCCAGGTGCAATCGCCAGCCGCCCTCGGGCAGCAGGTCCGTGTATCCGTCGGCCGACATCCTGACGTTGCCGTGTTCGGCCCTGATTTTCTCCAGCGTGACGTGCCCGTCGCGATAGAAGGCCGTGCCCTGGAGCTTCTTCAGTGCATAGGGAAAGGCCGTCGGCTCGATTGACGTGGTATCGCCTTGCGGCTCGACACGGACGGCCACGTTGAGTTGCTTCCGGTCGGTCAGGTAGCGGACTTCGGCGCCTAAATTGACCACGCCGCGCGGCTTGATCCGGTTCCACAACTGCTGCATGTTCGGCTGCAGCGCGTCGCGAAGCTCTGCCTCCAGCGGGATGTGCCTGCCGGTGAACCTGAGCACAAGCTCGTTGCCTTGAGTATCGGGCAGCATGTGCCCCTGGCAGGTGACGTAACCGGTGTCGTTGTCCCCCTCGAAGTCGCGGAACGTCCAGCGCTTGTCGAGCAGTTCGATGGTGCCGCGAATGTTGCCGAGCGGGTAGGGGAACTTATCGTATTGCATCGAACAGTTGTTCACGCCGATCAGCAGGTGGCGGTGTTTCTCCTGGTTGGGTGCCTCGCGCCAGGTGCGAAGGAAGAAATTCACCGTGCCACGCGCGTCCAGCGAGCGGACAACCGCCCGAGGTTTCTCGGGAAGCGCGGTCATCAGTTTCTCGTCCAGCGGCAGATTGTCGCTCCTTGCCTCGAACCAACCGAAATGGTTGGGGCCGGGTTGATGCACCTCGGCCGTCAATTGCATCGGCTGGCTGCCGCTTGCGGCGACCAGATCCACGCGCAGAACGTCGTCCTTGAGCGTTACGAGCCCTTTGCCGTGTTCCAGCAAGTAGGGAAATTTGTGGTAGGTAAAGGAAACATCGAGGCACTGCACCGACAGGTCGGGCTTCCAGTTCCGGCCGTCGTACGACAAGGTCACGCTGCCGTTGACGTAGCCGGCCGGAAGGTACTTGTGCCACTGGTCCTGGAGTTGATCGGGTAGCGCGTCGAACAATTGACGGTCGAGCTTCAGTTGCCGCACTTCCGCCTTCAGCGTTAAGGGGCTCGACTGCTCGTAACCCGATCGGACACAGGAAAGCTTCAGCGATGCCTGGCCGCTGTCGGCCGAAAGCTGCTCGATTGTGAACCCTTCGTTGTCGAGGTGAACCTTCGCGCGTATTTCACTCAGCGGATAGGGTAATCGCGGGTCGGCCATCCGTCCCCGGTCGAGCCGGCCCGATACGTCGAATAAATACGGCGGCTCACCCGACGGATTGTTGCTCACCCGAAATTCAAGATTGCTCTCGCCGCGAAGAGTCCCCAGCGCGGCCAGCTTATCGGCAATTAGTGCCGGCAGCGAGGCCCGAAACTCGGGTGAGATTTCCAGTCGGGTGACGTGGCCGGAAACATCGAGTTGCTTTGCGATCGGGTCGACGACGCCCTCCAGGTCAACCTGCCGCAGGTAGTCGCCCGTCAGCGTGCCCTTGATCGTGCGCGCGCCCGAATCGATTGCGTGTTGCCGCTGGGGGTCGGGGGCGCTGATCGAGAGGTTCACGTCCCGCAGCATCAGCGTGCCGACGGGGTTTTTCAGCGGGTCGAATATCTCGATCGTGCCGTTCTCGATCGTCACGGCGGGCGAGTGATCGCCGAGCTTCGGCAACGGCAGCAGCTTGGCGACGCTCCAGGTTCCGTCCGGTCGATGGGTGATGCGCAGCGTCGGTCGCCGAATGGTGATATGCGTGATTTCCGGATCGTGTTTGAGCAACTCGTTCAGCTCGGTTCGGCAGGCGAGAAAGACTTCTTCGAAGTGCAGCAACTCGGCGCGCGGACCTTCCGCGCCAAGCTCCAGGATCGATAACCCTCGAACCTGGATCCCCTCGCCCTCCACCAACTCGGCGGAGCGGACCATCACCTTCAGGCCGGTGTAGTGCCGAGCGAATCGCGCCTCGACACGGCGGCGGATTTCCTCGTCCACCCGCTGGTATAGGTAGGGAACGGCGACAATCGCCCCAACCACGCCCAGCAGCAGGCCCCATTTGAAGATGAGCCAGCAGAAATTGATCAAGCCCTTGAAGATGAGAACTAACCCTCCATGGTTAGTGGTTAAACCTATTGCTAACGTCGAACACCGTTAGGAGTTAGCCCGGTCGCCTGCGACCGGAAAATGATCCGTTTTCGCTATTTTTCCCGTCGCGGGCGACGGGGCTAACACGAGTCCCCGGTCCCCCTTCTCTCATTTTCATCAGACGCTTTCCAGCACGAAACGACAAAACCGGCGGCCAACACTATCAGCGGCAGCATGGCCGGCTGACGATAACGGATCGAACTGACGAAGACGACGTGTATCAGCGTGAAATAAACGGCCGGCAGCCAACAGAGTATATACGGCCAACCGCGATGAATCGTTCTGCCGGCGCCGGCTATTGCCAGCAAAAGCACCGGAACGTAGGCAATCGCAACCATCAGTCGCATCGGCCAGGACGAAAGCGAGGGCTCGTTGGGCCAAATGTTCCATATCCGCGTAAACTTCGTTGCCGCCAGCCGAAGCGCCTCGCCCGGATGGGCCGACGCCCAAGCTAACGCCGCGCCATGCAGCCGCCGGTCGAGCCGATACTCGAACGGTTCCTCGGGCAGTCCCTCGGAAGGGGCCGGTTTCGACCGCCGCTCGGCTTCCACGAACGATACGACAAAATCCATGTTGCTTGCACCGCTGGCCGTCGGACTCAGCCCGTCGTACAAGCTGGCGCCCACTTGCAGCGTGGTCGGCACGAAGTGGCCGGTAACCCGGGCGTTGCGAATCCACCAGGGCGTCATTGCCAGCGTCAACCCGACCAGCACACCCACGCCAACGCCCAACTGTCGCCACTTCTCTTTGACTATCATTAATCCGGCCACGATGGCAAACGGCGAGAACAGCAGCCAACTGGGGCGAACCAGGGCCGCCGCTCCGGCCGACAAGCCGGCACACACCGCCAACAGCGCGGCGCGGCGCGGCGACGGCGCTTGCCAGGCGGCCGTCCAAAGCGCCAGGTTCAGCAGCATCAGCGGGCAGAAGGGGGCTTCGCTGAGCACCAGCATGCTCATGGCAATCGCGCCCGGATAGACGGCGGCTATCGCGCCGGCCAATAAACCGGCCCGTTCGTTGAATAACTCCCGACCCAACCACCAGACTCCTCCTACCGCCAGCGTGCCGAACAGGGCACTCATCGCCCGGGCCAAATACACGGACGGTTCATCGTCGCCAAACAAAAAGATCGGAGCCAGCAAGAGCGGGTAGCCGGGCGCGCGAAACACTCGGGCCTCGTCCGAGCCGTATTGGTACGGCTCGCCCCGGGCGATCGCTTGTGCCAGCGTCCAATAGCTCTGGCTATCGCCGAATCCGAAACCAACTCCAGGCACATCCTCCTGTCGCGCTTGCCACCAGAAACCCGCAACCAACCGCGGCACCAAGGCCACGATCAATAGCAGGACAAGTTGTCTGGCGACACGCGCGTTCGAGCCGTGAGCTTTGAGCTTTGAGCCATGAGCCTTCTGCAAATCACGTTCCCCCTTGGTTCACTGTTCACTGTTCACTGTTCACTGTTCACTGTTCACTGCTCACTGTTCACTGTTCACTGCTCACTGTTCACTGCTCACTGCTCACTGTTCACTGTTCACTGTTCACTGTTCACTGTTCACTGTTCACTGCTCACTGTTCAC
>CAZDHN010000614.1:0-4102 GCA_964505115.1 uncultured Planctomycetaceae bacterium | reverse complement strand
GACGGGTTTTTGCCGGGAACCGCACCTCTTCCGGTCGCAGGCGACCGGGCTAACTACCGCGTACAAGATCCCCTTGCAATCCACCCGAATAGCGATTAGCCTGCACGGCTTATGCTCAGGGGCATCTTTTTGCCGTGGAGAATCTGGCTTTATGGCCATACCGCAAAGACCACGATTGCGGCAGTTGGAGGTCGTGCCGACCGGAACGGAGGCGGAACCGCGCTTCGAGCTGCGCGATCCGGAAGGGTTTGGCGACCGTGCCATCGTGCCTTACGTGGGCATGATTACGGCAACGTTGCTCGACGGCCGGCACACGCTGGCGGAAATCCAGGCAGCCTTGCGGAAGCAGTTGAACGCCGAGGTGCCGCTGGCCGATATCGAGTCTTTCATCGGGCAACTCGACGAGGCGAACCTGCTGGCTACCGAACGGTTCGAACGATACCGCCGGGAAGTAATCCAGAAGTACGCGACGGAGCCGGTTCGACCGGCAACTCATGCCGGCGGGTCTTATGAAGAAGACGCCGACGAACTGCGCCGACAATTGGATGATTTCTTCACCCGCGAGAAAGGGCCCGGCGCAATCGACTGGAGCCGGATCGATCAAAGTACTTCAACAGGCGGCCGGCGATTGGTCGGCATTCTCAGCCCTCATATCGACCCTTACCGGGGCGGGCCGGCGCTGGCTTGGGCCTACAAGCAAGTGGCCGAACAGAGCGACGCCGACCTGTTCGTCATCTTCGGCACCGCCCACGCTCCGACGGCCGATCTGTTCAGCCTCTCTCGCAAGGATTTCGATACGCCGCTGGGCGTCGTCAAAACGGATCGGCATTTTGTGGATCGGGTGGCCGAACATCTGGCTTCCAGCGTGGCGGGCAGGCAACTCATCCTGTTTGGAGACGAATGGGCGCATCGGGGCGAGCATTCGATCGAGTTTCAGGCGGTCTTCCTGCAACACATCCTCGGCGGCCGGCGCCCGTTCCGCATCGTGCCCGTGCTGGTCGGTTCCTTCGAAGCCTTCATGGAAACTGGCATCGAACCCGACGACGCGCCCGAACTGCAAGCCTTCGTTGCGGCGATCCGCGCGGCCGCCGACGAGTATTCCGGCGATGGGCATTCCGGCAACGTCTGCTACATCAGCGGGGCCGACCTGGCACACATCGGACAACACTTCGGTGACGACTGGCTGCTCGACGATAAGCACCTCGCCGAGCAGTCCGATAGCGATCGGGAGCTGTTGGAGGCGGCCTGCCGGTGCGACAGCGCCGGGCTGTTCCGCCACGTTGCGCTCGAGCACGACCGCCGCCGGATTTGCGGTCTTTCGCCCACCTACCTGATGCTCGAAGCGATTCACCCCGCCCATGGCGAACTGCTGGTCTACGACCAGGCCGTCGAGTCCGACCGCACCGCCTGCGTGAGTTTCGCCGCCGCGGCGTTTTATGGCGAGTACAAAACGCCGGGCAAGCCCGGCCGCTAAATGGGGGCCGTGAACATCGCAACCATTTAGCGGCCGGGCTTACCCCGCGTTCTTTGGACAAATATACTCGACCACATCATGATCCGCGCATATCACGTCGTTTTTACGGCCTACGGATTCTGGCTCCCTAACGACCCACGGGGATCATGGTCGGATTTCGTTCGGGCGTGGGAGCTTCTGCCTTTTGGAATGGCAACCAAGACGTCCACGCGACGCTCGGTGGCCGCCCAACCGCACTCAGTCGAAGACCGGCCGCCAGCCCACTCACTCCCGACTCTGTCGGCAAAGTCGTTAATTCCGGAACCAGTCTTCCGGGGAAATGGACGGAAATCGCTTTTGGGGCGGACCGTGCCGGTTGTAGCGAACGGACCGGCGCTCTGGCACGGAACCATAAGCTATTCTGAAGGTGTAAACGTAGTGCGCGGTCACCGTGAAGTGGGCAAGTGTGATTCTTAGTGCGGAGGTAATAGCCGTATGTCGGATATGAAGTATTTACGCAAACAGTTATTTGTCGACCCAAAGGTCCAGGGAGCGTTGGTGTTGCGAGTGATTCTGTACTGGGCCTTCTGCCTGATCACAATTACCATCATGCTCCTCTGCTGGAGGATTCTGACCGGCCCCGCCCGACTGTTCTACACGCATTTCAACGACCTTTGGTTCTTCTACGGCCCGGCCCTGATCGCCTCGCTGCTGGTGCTGCCACTGGTGGTCATCGACAGTCTGCGGTTAAGCAACCGCTTTGTCGGACCGCTGATGCGCCTGCGGCGTTCGATGCGCGACCTGACACGAGGTGAACGCGTCGAGCCGATCAGGTTCCGCGACGACGACTTCTGGCACGATTTCGCGGAGGAATTCAACGTGCTGGCAGCCCACGTCCAAGGCGACAGCCCAGCCGCGAAACCGGAAGCGGAAGACGAAACGCCCGCCGAGACAGAGGCCGAGTTACCTGCGTGAGCCGCGAAGGCGGAGAGGCGGCGAAGAATGCGATTCTTAGTATGACGGCTGAATTGTCGAGAATTCAGCTACGCGTGAATTACTTCCCGCCGAGCACCTGTCGATAGACTTCCGCGACACCGGCGGCCATGGCGCGGTCGGAAAACTTCTCGGCGTGTCGAGCCAGGGCACTCTCTCGCAGCTCGTGCCAATCAACCTCGCCGCGTACTATCCGGGCGATCACTCGGGCCAGATCGCCCGGGTCGCCCGGCTCGGCTATCAGACCGTCGCGGCCGTCGCGGATCGCCTCGGGAGTACCTTCCACTCGGGTGGCCACCACGGGCACGCCCGCCGCCATCGACTCCAAAACTACCATCGGCAACCCTTCACCGAACAGGCTGGGTAGCACGAAGAGGTCGATTTGGGCCAGCTCACTGTCAACGTCCCGGGTGAAGCCCGTCCAAGTGACGATGTCGGTTAGCGCTTTGATCTCCCCTTCGTACTCCGCCGTCTCGAATCCACCCACCGCCCTAAGCCGAACCGGCAATCCTTGCGATCTCAAGTCGGCCAGCGACTGCAATAGCACCTCGATACCCTTGCGCGGCCGAAACAGGGCGACCGTGCCCAGTGTCCACTCACTCTGATCTTTATTGATCTTTGCATAGTCAATGCGCGGATCAAGGGGGTTCCGCCGGGGAACCGGGCCCTGTCCCTGCTCATTGGGCCCTCGATCATTGGCTATGCAAGGGTCAATAGAGCGAACGGGTCGCGGCCGGCGGCAGGGAACGCCGTTGGGAACCACCCGGACCTTCGTGTCCGAAAAGCCCTGGCTTCGGACGTGATCAGCGAGGCTTTGCGACACGGCAACCAGAGCCGACGCCCGGGCCAAGGAAATCCGCTCGACCAGGGCGTTTGCCACGTTCCGCCAACGTCGCGTCGAGTCGCGCGAGGTCGGGCTATGGACGTGATACACCATCGGCCGCCGGGTAATAAACGAGGCAATTGCGGCAAGTAGGGCGGTACGGGGGGTATGGGCGTGGACTATGTCGTAATCTTCGCTACGAATGATCCGCACGAGCTTCCAGGCCGCCCTAAGATCGAACCGACCGCTCATCGGCAGCCTGTAAAGCGGTGTCTTGCGAGACTGCCGCATCTCGGGAAATTGGCCCGGCTTGACGCAGGCAAGGCCGACTTCAAAGCCAAACGACGGCAGTTCCGAGGCCAACAGGTCCTGAACCCGCTCGGCGCCAGAGTAAAACTCCCCGTTGATGACGTGCAGCACCCGGGCGGTCGCGACACGGTCATGCGGCGCAGTCTCGTTGGTCGGGTCGCCGGCCGGCTGGTCAAGCAACGTCGAATTGGCCATATGTGCGATACTCTGTCGATGTGGCGGCGAGCGACGGATGGGTGTCTACTATCCCGATTCCAATTGATGCAAGCCGTATGCCGTAGGTCGCGGTCGCCTGGGCAGACAGGGCAACACTGGCGCAAGCTACTATGTCACAATGACTTACGTCAATCACCACCGGAACAAAAGGCCTCCCGGGACCCGCTTCTCACGGCCCGATGTTGCCAAAATGCCTCACGGGCCCCCCGACGTCAACACGGCCGGCCCGCAGCAGAGCCCCAGACAACAATAGCATAGGGCGGCAGGGCCGCCAACCAAACCGGTGCTGCCGCACCCAGGCAAGAACC
>CAZDHN010000613.1:0-4106 GCA_964505115.1 uncultured Planctomycetaceae bacterium | reverse complement strand
AAGAAGTGGGATCTCAAGATACTTGATCCGGCCTGCGGATCGGGAATATTTTTGGTCAAGGCGTACCAGCGGCTAATCCAGCGATGGAAGAATGCTCATCCCGGAGAGAAGCCCTCGACAGGGCTCCTAAGGAAGCTCCTGGAGGGGAATCTCTTTGGCGTGGACATTGATCAACATGCGGTGCGTGTCGCATCATTCAGTCTATACTTGACGATGTGCGATGAATTGGACCCGAAGAAGTACCTCACGTCGACGAAGTTCCCGCCACTGCGCGATCAACGCTTGATTCACGCGGATTTCTTCCAAGAGAGTATCAATGGGTTCAGCACAAATAGGGATAGACCAACCTACGACCTTGTCATCGGCAATGCTCCGTGGACAGTGGGAACGGAGACAGAGGCTGCGACCAAGTGGGCTCGAAATGCGAATCACAACTGGCCTATTGCGAATAAGCAAGTGGGAACACTATTCCTGGCCAAGGCCGCAACGCTAACGAAGCCCGATGGTCGTGTGTCCATGATTCAGCCGGCCAGTGCACTTCTGTTCAACCGAACCGGGCCGGCAAGCCGTTTTCGGGAGAGGCTTTTTTCACAGTTCAAGGTTGAGGAAGTCGTCAATCTCTCGACGCTCCGGTTCGAGTTATTCGATGGAGCCACTTCTCCGTCGTGCATTGTAACCCTGCGGCCGACGGAGCCTGACGATGAACCGCTACTCTATATTTCGCCGAAACGGGTGAAGGAGGCTGGTGGCGCGGAAGTGGCGGAAAGTCAATACACGATTGTTATCGAGCCGCACGACATATCTCGGATTTGGCCCGAAGAAGCGGCATCGGAGCCGATAGTATGGACAGCGCTGGCATGGGGCGGGAGGCGCGATCTGGCTCTTCTTCGCAAGCTATGTTCACTTCCCACGATGGAAAAGCTCGAAAAGACAGCCGAACATGGTCTGGTATCGCGAAGGGGCGTGAGCCGTGGCGCCAGCAAGCGCAAGCGGCAACCCCAAATCTTGAACATGCCGATGGTCGACAATGATGGACCGCTTGATGATGCCTTCTTGCTGCTGGATGCGCGAACTCTGCCGCCAAACGCGGACGAATGGACGCATGAGTCTGATTCAACTGACATGAGCGCCTTTGAATTGCCGCAGTTGATTGTCAAGCAAAGTTGGCAGAAACACTCCCAACGATTCAAGGCTGCCATTGTCAATTCAGATAAGGCCACGGGGCCGGTATTCTGCACCCGCAGCTATTTCTCGGTTCATGTTGATACCTCTGAGAAAGAGACGTTGGATGCGATTTGGCTCAGCCTCAATAGCTCCTTGGCTGTCTATTACCTGCTCCTCACGAGCGGTCGGCTTGCCTCTTGGATTCCTGAGCCAAACAAAGAAGACTTCATGCGGATCCCCCTTCCTTCAGTATCAGCAGACCTTCTAAAAGACATAACGCCGGAGGATGTCGACAACCGCGCACATCAAGCCTTCGCCCTGAACTCCGCGGAATCCACACTAGTCGACGACTTGTTCACTTTTACAATGCCCGATTTCCAAGGTAATGCAACCTCTCCTGGTCGCCAACCCACGCAACAGAGGCCAAAGCTGAAGTCCGTCGTCGGACGCGAACCGCAACTGGCCGCTTACTGCCAGCACTTCATCCGCGTGCTGAAGGCCGGTTTTGGCCAGGACAAGGCCGTTTGCGCGACTGTCTTTCAAAGCCCCGCCGCTACCCCGCTTCCTGTCCGCCTGGTGGCAATCCACTTGGACTTACCTCGCGACGACGCAATAATCGTGGAACCGATAAATTCGGAATCCCTCTGCCAACGGCTGCTGGAACTCGACGAAAAGCTACTGCACACCGGCGACACCGGACAGGGTGGCATCTTCTATCAGCGAGTCGCTCTCGTATACTCGGAATTGCAGCACGAGGGTCGCTCGATCCCGACAGTCTACATTGTCAAACCAGACCGCATTCGGTACTGGACGCGATCGGCCGCACTGCGCGACGCCGATGAGGTAGCAGCCGACGTGCAACTCTGGCGGCAACAGACGCAGGCCGGCGGCCGAGGGCGGAAATGACACGTCTGACCTACCTCGAACGGCGCTGGCCTGATTCGCCTCCTTTTCAGCAGGTTGCCATTCGCTGGTGTCGGGATCAAGCGAATCTGCTTCTTGATCTGGTCTGGCAAGGATACGATCTGCTCTCACGGGATTTGAGCGAAGTTCCATTTTCCGCCGATGACGAGGCCAAGGAGGAATCGCTGAATTATCTGCTGACCATTCGGATAATCCAGTGTCTGAGTGGGGATGAGCCGTTTTGCGTCGTCCACCAGCCACCCGAGCAAACCAAGCGAATACGGGGAAGGGGCAGATCGCCTCAACCAGATATCGGATTTGCGCTACGCGATGACCCAAGAACGGTCTGGCCGCTTGAAGGCAAAATCCTGGCTCACGAGAGGGACACGGGACCTTATCTGGACGAAATCAAGAACAACTTTCTCACGAGTCGCTACGCCACGTTCTCTAGCGAAGGCGCGCTGCTCGGCTATCTCTTGCGTGGCGACCCCGAGCAAACCTTCGCGGTGATCGCCGCTGAATTGCGACAGACCATAATACCGCATCCACGCTTCCCTAACCGCCCCCATAAGATCAGTAACCATCGACGGGAAGACGTACCGCATCGGAACTCCCCAAGGGAATTCACGTGCCATCACCTTCTTCTACGTATTCCCACGGTTGATGTAATGGCTACGGAACGATGAGTGTGGTATTTCCGGCACCGCTGTATCGGTACTGCCACAGCCCAGCGAACGATTCTCTCGCGCGCCAGGTTCCGGCTGGCAACCCCGAACGCCTCCAGAAAACCAGTCTAGTGTCCATTTGCGCCTCACTCGGCCCCGGCAGCGACCGGTCGGCAGAGAAGTGGAAAGACGATATCGAGGTCAGGGGCTGCGAATCGCTCAAGCTGCATCACCTCTATCGGGCGATGGCCTGGCTGGGCGAAAAATTGCCGGAAGACCAGCAGGTGTAACCGGGCCCAATACTGTTGACCTTCCACGGCAGCCTGGGGCCCTCCTCGGGACACTGTTTCAACAAATTCTTGTCCGGCGATTTCCCGTTGCGGTTAGCCCGTATTTCTCACCAACATCGTCACGAGAGGTCGTGAGTTCTGTCGTGGCGATGAGTGCTCTCCCGCGGTGGCCACGGCTCGGGGAAGCCCGTCGCTCGTCGGGAGTTGCAGACGATCACTGATCGGGCTAAGCTGGGCGTATGGCTGGGCAGATCCCCCAAGACCGGCGGGCAGCGACGGCTTGTACTCGGCTGGAACCAGAAAGGTGATTGATGACATTCACGATGAATATGAAGTGTGTGGCAATTGTCGTCTTGACCGCGGCCTTCTGCGGCACGCCGCTGGTTGCGGTCGAGACCGTTCGGGTCGGAACGTCAGAAGGTGTTCCTCAACTCCTGGTCGACGGGAAGCCAGTGCGAGCCAGGATGTTCTGGGGTGCCCCGGGTCGCGGACAATTGTCGATCGGGCCCGAGGCGAAGAAGCTTATTGATCTTTGCATAGTCAATGCGCGGATCAAGGGGGTTCCGCCGGGGAACCGGGCCCTGTCCCCGCTCATTGGGCCCTCGATCATTGGCTATGCAAGGGTCAATAGCTTCGAGTTCTCGCCGACAGTGGACGAGCCCGGTCGGGCGACCATGCACTTTCGATTCGGCTCCACGCCCGGCGATATCTACTTGGACGACATCCGCGTGGTCGACCTGAAAGACAACACGGACGTGCTTCCCGCCTGCGACTTCGAGAGCGGCATCGAGGGTTTCCGCAAAAATTGGACCTTGTGGCCCATCGGTCCGGCTAACACCGTGGGCAAGGTCGAGGTCCAGCCCGGCCGTGGTCGCGACGGCTCGGCCGGAACTCCGTACGGGCAGTATCTGCTGGACGACGTGACCGCCGGGCGGGTCGACGCGAAGATGTTCGTCTTCCTCAACGCCTGGTGTCTCTCGCCCGACCAGCGGCAACAGATCCTCAACGCCACGCGAGGGAAGCTCCGCATCTAGCCCGCATTTCTCACCAGCCATCTACTGCGAGGCCGGAAGTCCAGCCGTGG
>CAZDHN010000612.1:0-4106 GCA_964505115.1 uncultured Planctomycetaceae bacterium | reverse complement strand
CGGGCCGCGATGCCACCAGTCGAGAATGAGAGTTCCCCGCTGGGCGGCGAAGGCGGCGGAAATCTCCCGGCCTATCGGGCCCTTGAGCACCCGATCAAGATGATCGTAGTCGCGGAAGATAAACGGCGCTTCGATCGCCGCGTACCGGGGAAAATACCAGCCCACCGGCGCGGTGCCGCCGAGCACCATGTCCACGCTGCCGAGGGTTACGCCCTCGGCCAATTCGCGATCGTTACCCAACTGCGCGCTGGGATACAACTTGACGGTCAACTCGCCCTTGGTCTTCTCTTCCACCAGCTTGGCAAAATACTCGGCCGCCTCGTGGGCAGGTCCGCCCGGCGCCATAACATAAGCCAGCTTCAACTGCCGCGGCCCGCCGTCGCCCGCTCCGCCGCAGCCGGCAATCAGCGTAGCGATACCAAGACCGACAATCAGCGCGAATGAGGTTCGGATCACCGGGGGTCTCCCAATCGATGAACACTCACGTAATTGTTTTCTTAACCACGGGACGATTTTGAACAAAAGCAAATAAAGAGAACAGACGTGGGTGTTCAGTTTGTCTGGCCAGCAGAAGCGGGAATTGTACTTGCCATTGTCTCAATCAGCGTTGTCTTTTCCAGGGAACACTGATCTTCGCTAATCGACACTAATCTGAAAACAATCAGCGAAGATTAGTGGAGATTAGTGTTCCTCCGGCGTCTTTTTCCAGTATCTAACGAGCCTTCGCCTCAGACCAACTGACCCAAAACACCTATCCGTGTTTGATCCGTGGCTGCGTTCTTCGTACCGGCGTTGGCCGTGAACGCTTACCAGCGCGGTTTCAAGGCTTACGGGCCGGCGTGGTAGTTGGCTATTGCCTCGGATGTGCGAAGGTATCGACGGTAAATCCGCAGCCTCTTCAACTGACCCTTTAGCGACGGGGCAACCGCCAGCTTACCCGACCCGGCCACGTTGCCCAAGGCTCCCTCGTAGCGACCCCAACCGTATTGCCGATGAGTGCCGCCGTCGGCGAGCAATCCGTCGACGACGAAGCTGATGATTTTTGGCCCGGCGTCGACGATTACGGCCACGTGGTGCGGCTTGCCCGGTTCGAGCAGCCCGGGATCGCAATCCCAGGCGGCTTGCGTCCGACCGTCGTTAAGATCGATTCGTATCGTGCCTTGTTCGGTGGTCGTAAGCGCGATCCCACGACCTTCCGCGTCGCGCGAGTCGACAATCACCTGGCCTGCCGCAAGGTCTTTTGGAGTCTTACGTCGCAACAGGCGCGCATCGTGCGCGCGTGTTTCCGCGTTCTCTTGGGTTGCGGACGCAGCTAGCGATAGCGTGATCCAAAAGTCCAGCGTCATGCCGCCCGTTTCTTCCAGGTCGAGCGGGCCCGGCAGTTTCACTTCGCCCGGTTGAAGCTGTTTGGCGTCGAGTTCCAGGACGAGCCCATTCTTGGTGACGGTCTTGTCGATCCCCTGGTTCCACATTCCTTCCAGCAGGGTTTTATCCAGTTCGTGAACCCGAGCGACGCTCTTTTGTGTTTCAGTGACCCAGTAGCGGCCGTCCTGCTGGATCAGGTCGGGGTAGCTCATGCCCCTTTCTTTCGAGTGGGGATTGTAGAGCAGGATTTCCGCTTGCGACCAGTGGATTCGCCCCTCTTTTTCCACGCCGCCGACGATCCAGACCGGATTGCGACCACGGAACGACTTGCCCCCGTGATTGTGGAACCAGAAGAGGAACTTGCCATTCTCGCATCGCCACAACATGGGGCACGCCCGGGGTGTCTTTACCTGCCGGCCGCCCGGCGCGTAGGTCATGGGCACCGGCTTCCGCCAGGTCCGTCCGCGGTCGCCGCTGTAGGTATGGCAAGGGAAGCCGTTCGTGGTGCGGTAGACCATGTAGAGCCGGTCGCCGCCGAGTGGCACCATGTTGTGTTCTTCCTGGGTGCTGCCGAACTGGGGCATGCGGATGCCCCGTTCGCCCTCGGGCAACAGTTCCCAGTTGATCTTGGCGATATCACTTTCCGTGAGGATGTTGTCGGACCGGTAGAGCCACCCTTCGCCGTTTGTGAGCATGTATCGACCCAGCTTGGTGAAGGCAAACATCACGTCGGAGCCGACCACTTTGGGTTTGTCGATCCCCCAGAAAATCTGCACCTTTCCCTGCCAGTTGTTCCCGCGGTCGCAGGCGGTCACTCGCATCGGCAGACGGTAACGCTCTTTCGACCAGGAGCGGCCGTTGTCGTCGGAGTACCTATAACAGTACCAGCCGATCGTGTCGTCGCGGATTTTCTTCTCTCCGCCCGGCAACTTGTCGACCTTGTCGCCGTTGTATGTATAGAAACCGTAGACGCGTCCGCTTGGCACGACCAGCGGCACAACCCAGGAAGCGGCCGGGCCGTCGGCGGGCTCGATGTCGATCAGGTGCGTCCAGGTGCGTCCCTTGTCGGAACTGGTCGTGGAAACGACGTGCTGGCCTCCGGCGCCTTCGTGACCCGATCCGGTGGTCAGCGTGCAGAGCCAGTTGCCGTCCTTGGTGACGACCGCGTACGGCTCGTCGCAGTAGCCTTCGTCGGGTATTCGCGATCCGGTGCGGATGTCACGCGTGTCCTGTCCGGCCGGAGAAGCGCCCCGGGCAACGGACAACAGAGACGTCACCAGAACCGCCAGCGAAGCCAGACATGTCGACATTGTCGCCCTACGCATGGTCTCACTCCTCTTGGTCGGATTGATTCAGAAGGAACTGTAGTGCCTTGCGGTTGTCTTCATTGCCGTAGCGGACGTGCTCGCGCATCTTGCGCTCGGCAACCTCCGGATCGCGCGAACTGATTGCCTCCACCAGCGATTGGTGCCAGCGGTCGGGCACCCGCTTGTAGTGGGTCGCCTTGACCCAATTCAGCCGCATCAGCCGGCGGAACCAGACCCGGGCCAATTCGTCGGCCAGCCCGGGAAACCCGCCGGCGTGGGCCACGGCCGTGTGAAACTCCTGGTGGGTGCGAGTTCCCAACTTCGAGCCCGGGTCGCCTTGGTCCATCATCCGATCTACGACCTGGGCCTTCCGCATCAGCTTCGCCAACTCCGCATCGGAGGCGTTTTCCGCGCAAACTCGGGCGGCCTGGCACTCGACGGCCTCGCGCAAGACCTGATCGTTCTCGACATCCTTGATTGTCAAGGGCCGCACGCGCGAGCCGTAAAGCGGCCGGCTCTCCACCAGGCCGTCCACTTCCAGCCGCAGCAGGGCTTCGGTCACCGGCATTGGGCTGACCCCCAGCCGCTTGCTCAGCGTTCTTCGCACCAGCCTATCGCCCGGATGCAACGCCCCGGAGACAATCTCGTCGTGCAGCGTTTCGTAGACCTGCTGGGTGAGCGTGGAGCCGCTATCAGCCGCCAATTCCGGCGTCGAACCGGCCAACTCGAAGCGGTAGTTCGCCATGCCAATATCCTTCCCGTGGCCACCCCTCCGGGGCTGGAGTGCGGCCTGTTGCAAGCCACAATACCTCGATTTTGCAGTGATATCTTGCCGTTGTCAACCCATGGCAGGAAAAATTTGGCAATTGACCGTCCGGCCTCTTGACATGGCAAAATATCTTGCTATCTTGGTTTTCAGTTCCAGGTCGAGGCGTCCCTTTCCTCGGCAAATGGGCCGCTGGAGACTATCCGTCGCGTTAATCGTCTTGGCGGCCGGCTGTGGTCAGTCGGGGCCACGGGCCTATCCTGTGTCGGGCACGATCAGCTTCGATGGCAAGCCGGTTAGCGATGGAGACATTCTCTTCATCCCCGCCGATGCGAGCCTTGGGCCGGATGCCGGAAAGATCGTCGGTGGCAAGTTCACCGCGCAGGCCAAGCAGGGCAAGTGCCGCGTGGAGATTAGCGCGCTGGACATCGGCCCCGATACGCCGATGTTTGAAGGCGCGCCGATCGCCGGGAACTATATCCCCGGGCGATACAACGCCGAATCGGAACTCGAGGTCGATGTCTTGCCCAAGGGCGGCAATGACTTTCAGTTCAAACTCCGGTCGGGAGAGGGCGAGTAACCTTTTCCAACCGGCTAATTACGAAAAATGGTATCTGTTCAGCCGAATGAAGCAAACCACGGATTTCACGGATAACACGGATGTGTTG
>CAZDHN010000611.1:0-4111 GCA_964505115.1 uncultured Planctomycetaceae bacterium | reverse complement strand
CTTTCCAATGGTCGCTGTAGACAAGGCACCACAACACGCCCCATGCGCTTGACACGACGGAATGTCCAACGAGCGCCCGTTTGTTTCAGCCGTCGGTCAAGTAGCCGACGCCGCTCACGCTGACGGCGGTAGCCAGCTTGACGCCCGGCCGGGCCAATGGGAGCCAGGAGTTTGCTTGCATCCGGGTGCGGCCGTTAGTAGAATCGAGTTAGCCCCACAACCGCGCGGATAGCGAATACTCACCCTACCGTCCCCACGCCCCCACCGCATTGGATCGCATGAGCAGTTCCAGCCACCGGCAGTTAATACTGATCGCTTCATTGACGGTAAGCGCGCTTCTGGTAGGCGGGCTGGGCGGCACGTTCGTGGCCTGGCGAGCCACAAGCGCCCGATTGCAGGACCCCGAGTATCTCAAGAATCAACTCGAATCGCTCAACGCCTCGGATGACAAGCCAAATGGTACGCCGCCGGCACTGGTTAGGGTCGGCCTGGCCCAGGATAAAACGATCGCGCCGGATCGGCCGATCGTGGGTCGGCTGGTCGAGGTCCGCAAGGTGACGGTTGCCAGCGAGGTGACGGGGAACATCGTTGACTTGCCGGTGGAAGAGGGCACGCCGGTAGTTGGCGGCGAGACGATTCTCGCCCGGGTAGACGATGTCTGGTGCCGCTTTGCCCTGGTGCGCAGCCGGGCCCGGGTGGCGTCGACCGAGGCCAAGCTCAAGTGCGAACTGCTCGACCTGGAGCGGGACAAGCAATTGCTCAGCACGAAGGCCGTTTCGCAAAGTCAAGTGGAATCGCGGGAAGCCACCGTGGCCGACCTGCAAGCGAATCTCGACGAGGCCAAGGCGGCAGCGGAAGAAGAGAGCGAACGGGTAACGCGCTCCACGATCCTGGCTCCCTTTGACGGCACGGTTGTAGCCAAACACGCCGAACGGGGTGGGCACGTTTCGCGCGGTACGCCCATCGTCGACATCGTCTCCCGCGGCCAGGTCGACGCACTGCTGATGGTGCCCGAGTCGGCTATCAACCTGATCCAAGTCGGGCAGACACTGCCGATCGGGATCGACGCCTTGGGTGAGGAGGTGACCGGCAATGTCGTCTCGCTAACGCCCTACGGTCCCACGGCCTCGCGTACCTTCCCGGTCAAGGCACGGGTCGACGATCAGGCCGAGCGGCTCAAGGTGGGGATGAGTATAACCGCCCGAATCGCTACCGGACCGCGACGCCAGGCCCTGGTCGTTTCCAGGGACGCGGTGCTGGTGCGTCCCGACGGGTCGACCGTTTGGGTAGCACTGCCGGGCGGCAACGGCCAGACGTGCAAGGTCCAGCCGGTCCCCGTCACGCTTACCGCGCGGATGCCCGACGAATACGCCATCGAACCGCAAAATGGCGAGGGGTGCAAGATACTCTCCGGCGGGTCGCAAGTGGTGATCGAGGGCGCCGAGCGACTGACGCCGGGTCAGCAGGTGCGCGTCATCAAGTTGAATGCCGACCCGAACGTTGCCGAAGTCGAGCCGGACGCGGACAGCAAGCCCGCCGCCGACGCCGGGAAGAGCTCCGATCACCCGGTAAGCCGACGGGAGAGCTGAGCGTGGACATCATCCGCTTCTCGATCCAGAATCCCGTCAAGGTCACCGTCGGTGTAATCCTGGTTGTGCTCTTCGGCATTATCGCCCTGACGGCGATCCCCATCCAACTCACGCCCGACGTCGAACGGCCGGTAATCACCGTGCGCACCGAGTGGACCGGCCGCAGCCCGGAGGAGATCGAGGAATCGATTCTGCTGGAGCAGGAGGAGAAGCTCAAAACGCTCCAGGGCCTCTACAAGATGGTCTCGACGGCCGAGTTGGGTCGTGCCAACATTGCGCTGGAATTCAACGTCGGGTTCGACATCGGCCGGGCGTTGCAGGAGGTGGCCAGCCGGCTCGACGAGGTGCCAAATTACCCCGACGACGTCGATCGGCCGGTGGTTCGGGCGTCGGATTCGGCCAGCGACGACGCCATCGCCTACTGCCTGCTTCAGGCCGCTGACCCCGACTACGAGATAGCCAACTTCTACGACTACACCGACCGCTACTTGAAGCCGGCCCTGGAGCGGATTGCCGGCGTGTCGGAGTTGAAGATCTACGGCGGCCGCGAGCACGAGGTACAGGTGCGGTTCGACCCGACCGCCCTAGCCCAACGTGGCATCAGCCCGGCCGATCTGCGTGCCGCCTTGCAGTCGGATAACGTCAACGAGTCGGCGGGCGACATGGCCCACGGACGGCAGGACGTGCGGTTCCGCGTGCTGGGGCAGTTCAAGTCGCTGGAGCCGTTGCGCAAGACAGTCATCAAGCACGACACCCGGGGCGTGCCGATTCGCGTCGAGGATATCGCCGAGGTGACGCTCGCACTGGAAAAGAAGGTCCACTTCGACCAGTGCAAGGGCAAGACCTCGATGACGATCCTGATTAAGCGCGAGACGGGAACCAACGTGCTGGAGATCATGGACGATGTCCGCCGGGTGATCGACGAGCTCAACGCGCCCGGTGGACCGCTGCGATCGTTCCAGAACGACCGCTACGGAATCCGGCTCCGCCTGGTCGTTGACGATACCTTCTACATCACCCGGGCGGTGGCGATAGTCCGCGAAAATCTGCTTTTGGGCGGCTGTCTGGCGGTGCTCGTGCTATTGATGTTCCTCCGCAGCCCGCGATCCACCCTGATCGTGGCCGTGGCCATTCCGGTTTCCGTAATCGGCACCTTCGTGGTGATGGCCCTGACGGGCCGCAACCTGAACGTGATTTCACTGGCCGGGTTGAGCTTCGCCGTGGGGATGGTCGTCGACAACGCCATCGTCGTGCTGGAGAACATCGATCGCCATCTGGCTCTGGGAGAGAGCCCGCCCGTGGCCGCCTATCGCGGGGCCAAGGAAGTTTGGGGGGCCGTCCTCTCCTCGACCCTGACCACCGTGGCCGTCTTCGCGCCCGTGCTCACGATCAAGGAAGAGAGCGGCCAGTTGTTCTACGACATCGCACTGGCAATCTGTGCCGCCGTCACGCTCTCGTTGCTTGTTTCGATAAGCGTGATACCCACGGCGGCGGCCGCCTTCCTCCGCGGCCATCGGCCGGCACGGAGCCCCGTTGCCGTCGCGCTGCGATCTCTGTTCGGGCTCGCTCCGCTGGCTGCCTGGTGCGCCGACGCCTTCTCGCGATTGATACACCTGATGACCTTCCCCAGCCTGGCCGGTACTTGGCTGCGGGTAGTGGTTATCGCGGTGATAACGGCCGTTGCCCTGGGGGCAAGTTGGCTGATGGTGCTACCGGCCAGCTACTTACCCGACGGCAATAAAAACGTCACCTTTGCCCTCTTGTTCAACCCGCCGGGCTACTCCATCGAGCAGAACACACTGGTTGCCGAGCGGTTGGAGGCCGCCACGCGCCCGTACTGGGAGGCGAAGAACTCTCAAGAGGCCACGGCCATCGACCAGTTGATCGACGAGCAGACCGGCAAGCCAATCGACGAGGTTCCCGCCCTGGAAGAGTTCTTCTACGTAGTCGTACGGGGTCGCGTCCTCATGATCGCCACCGGCGCCGACCCGGATAACGTGCGTCCGGTCAAGGCTATCCTCACCCGGGCAATGAAACGGATTCCCGCCAGCTACAGTTACGCCACGCAGCGCTCGGTCTTCGGCCGCAACACGGGCGGATCGAACTCGGTGGAGGTCGAGGTGGTGGGCAGCGACATGCAGCGGCTCAAGTCCAGCGCGGCACACCTGCAAACGAAGCTCATGGATACCTTCTCCCGCTTCGCCGTGCGCAACGATCCGATGACCTTCAACGAGGCCGGACCCGAGCGGCAGGTCTTCATCGACCAGGTGCGAGCCAAGGAGTTGGGGCTCAGCGTCGACGCGATTTCGCTTGCGGTTAGGGCCATGGTCGACGGGGCGATCGTGGGTGACTTCAGCTTCGAGGGCGATAACATCGACATGGTCATCATTCGCGATCAGAAAATCGAACTCACGCCCGACGCCCTGGCCCACGTGCCACTGGCCGTCACTGAAGAGGACGGCCGCTCGACCATGATCCCGCTGGGTGACGTGGTACACTTCGTCAAGGCCGACGCTTCGCAG
>CAZDHN010000610.1:0-4121 GCA_964505115.1 uncultured Planctomycetaceae bacterium | reverse complement strand
GCCGAGAGGATTTCGTCTACCGCGTTACCATTGGCAAGATGCCGTTCGTCACTAGCATCTTTCCCTTGGGCGCTCGGGTGGGCGAACGGGTGAAGATCGAGCGGAAGGGCTGGAATCTTCAGAAGGCCAAGTTGATGCCGCCGCCGAAAAACGCGAAGTCGGGCGTCCATCTGGTCGCCGCCCGCGGACGCGGATTCGTTTCCAACTACGTGCCCTTCGCTTTGGATACACTGCCGGAAGCTTTCGATGAGGAATCCAACAACGATCCAGCGCACGCTCAGAAGGTAGAAATGCCCATTATCGTCAACGGGCGCGCCGATCAGCCCGGCGATTGGGATGTCTTCCAGGTCGAAGGCCGTGCCGGCGATAAGATCGTCGCGGAAGTTACAGCCCGTCGTCTCGATTCCCCCATGGATTCCCTGGTCAAAATCACCGATGCGGCCGGCAAGCTGCTGGGCTTCAACGACGATCACGGCGATCCGGGCTCCGGGCTGAACACGCACCACGCCGATTCCTACCTTATGGTCGAGTTGCCCGCGGACGGAAAGTATTACGTTCACCTGGGCGACACGGCCCGTAATGGCGGCGAAGAGTACGCCTACCGCTTGCGAATCAGCAACCCGCTGCCCGACTTCGCCTTGCGTGTCGTGCCGTCCGGCGGCGGGATGCGCGGCAAGGGCAGCGCCGCCCCAACCGTCCACGTCATCCGGAAGGACGGGTTCAGCGGCGTCGTCAAGTTGCAACTGAAGGACCCGCCCGAGGGATTTATGTCGCGTGGCGGTTGGCTGGCGGAAGACAAGTCGATGACGCGAATGGCGGTCAAGACCAACCTGAAGTCCACGCCGCGACCGGTCGATCTGATCATCGAAGGCTCGGCGAAGATCGGCGAGCGCCGGGTTTCCCACGAAGCCGTGCCGGCCGAAGACCGCATGCAGGCCTTCCTCTGGCGGCATCTCGTTCCGGCCGAGGATTTGAAGGTGCTGGTCTACAATCCGGCCGACAAGCCGCCGCCCACACGCGTCTTTGTGCCGTCCGGTATCGAACCGAAACAGACTGCCCCGTCCGCCAAGGCCGCGAATGGCAAAGCGAAATTCAAGTTCACCAAGCGGCAAGTCGCCGGACGTTTGAGGCAACTCCAAAAGCTCTATAAAGAATGGCTCCTCACCGACCGTTTCTACGAACGCAAGGTCGCCGAGTGCGAAGCCGCCCTATAAAGCCGCGACCGCTGGTCGCGCTAAGTGTAGCTGAACTCGCAAGAATGTAGCTGAACTCGCAAAAATGTAGCTGAACTCGCAAGAGTTCAGACGCTTCTGGCTGAATTCCTGGGAATTCAGCTACAGTCGCGGCTTTACGGCCAAACCTTACACGTCGCAGAGTTTGACGGCCTCTCGTAGCGACGTCATCGGGTCGCGAGTGGGGATGAACTCTTGGCCCACGTAGCCCTTGTAGCCGGTCTCGGCGATTACCTTCATGATGGGTGCGTAGTTGATTTCCTGGGTGTCGTCGATCTCGTTTCGGCCCGGCACGCCGGCGGTGTGGTAGTGGCTGATGTACTCGTGGAACTGTTTGATGCGGGTGATAACGTCGCCCTGCATGACTTGCACGTGATAGATGTCGAACAGCAGTTTCATCCTCGGCGAGCCGACCCGTCGGCAGACCTCGATGCACCACTCGACCTTATCGCCCATGTAGCCGGGATGACCCTTCATCTCGACATCTACCCGGCTGTTGAGAATCTCGATGCAAAGGTTGACCTTCTTCTTCTCGGCGTAGCCGATCACCTTTTTCAAGCCCTCGACCGTATTGTCGAGCCCGACGTCGTCGTCGATCCCGTGACGGAACCCGGAGAAGGTAATCACGTTGGGAAACTTGGCCGCCGAGGTGGCGTCGACCGCTTCGGTAATCTTCTCGATGCACATGGCGTGGTTCTTCTTGTCGTTGAACCCGTCAACAAACCCGTGGCTGCTGGTGATCGCACAGGCCAGGCCGTGCTTCTTCAGAATGGGCCAATCCTTGGGCGCGACCAGCTCGATCGATTTGAGGCCCATCTTGGCCGCGTGCCGGGCGAGCGTGTCCAGCGGCATCGGGTTGAAGCACCATTGACAGACCGACTGGTTGATGCGGCCCTTGGTTACCACGCAACAGTCGTCCTTGGCCGACGCCATGCCGACCACGGCCGGCAGGCCGAAACCGGCGGCCATGGCCCCTTTAAGTAGACGGCGGCGGGAGAGATGAACGTCTGAACTGGTGCTACGTTTTTTGCTCATTTGGAAGTGCCTTGTTTTGAATAGATACTGAAAACCCAACGACTGCCGATCACCCCACAATACACCCCCAGCCCGTCCGATTCAAGCCATGCGGCCGCCCGACCGCCGCGAGTCGTAGCTGAACTCGCAAGAGTTCAGAGAAATCAGGCTGACAGGCAGCCTCACCACCCGTCCCGAGCCGCGGCGTCCCCGCCGCGAGTTACGTGTAGCTGAACTCGCAAGAGTTCAGGTGGTTCGGGCTGAATTCTTGCGAATCCAGCTACCATACCCACCCAGGGGACGGGTGGTACTTTCAGGCAACTTTGTGGCCACGCGGTTTGTGAAGCCAAGTCAAGCACGCGGAAATCAGCCACGGATGAAACACGGATCAGACACGGATACGGACGGCAGGCAGGGTGGCAGCGGTGATTTTCCGGTTATGGCTTCCCACCGGAGAAGACTTCATCGGAAAATCGTCGGTGTTGCGCGGCAACAAGAGGATTGCAGTGGAAACCCTGGCCCGAAAGGGAGTTAGTAGACAGGATTAACAAGATTGACAAGATGGATTTTCGTGGATTGATTCCAATCCTGTTAATCTTGTCAATCCTGTCTATAACCTTGTCAAGCCAACACCGTTCCCGAGCACAATCCAGAATGAATTGGCGACAAACCGATTTCTATTTGAGTTGGGCGTCGCAGTTCGGACAGCGGTCGCAAGCGATGCCCAACTCGTCCAATCGGATGTCGCAGGAAGGGCAGTTCAAGTCGACCGGAAACCATTTCTTGGCGCAACTCAGCGTCACGCCGAGAATTCCGGTTGCAGCGGTCAAGAAGCCGATCAACGCGAAGGCAACGATGTCTCCGAAATAGATAACCTTGATCCACATGTACGCGGTAGTCAGGCCAACGAGGCCCGTGGCAAACATCAGAACCATGAAGATCGCAAAGTTTCTGAAATGGACTTGGCGACGCGCGGCGAACTCTCGCACCATATCCTGAGCGGCATCTCCTACTGCCTCCGCATTCCCCGAATTCTCCGACCAATGGCAATCCGGGCAGGGACCGCCTTTCGGGATCATCACGGCGCACTCTGGACAGTTCATCAGAAACGATGTCGTACTGGTCGTCATCGGAGCCCTCGATCGAGAGTGAAGGTGCGGAACCGCCCCACTTAAAGATAGCATGGCGAGAGGACTCGGCGAGTACCGTCAAGTCGCGGCAACGTGATCATCTGGCCGATTAACACATACAGCCATTACTATCGTAACGGCTATAGTGGCCCGGCGATTCTTTGCGCTAACTTCGGCACGGGGAGAATAGCCAGAGAAACCACGGATAACACCGATGGCACGGATGGGAGGATTGCTGATAACGAGTGCAATGCCCGGCCAAAACATCCGTGGAATCCGTGCCATCCGCGGTCTCATGGGACGCGGTTAAGTCGGGTTATCGGTGATAGATCGCTACTTCGCCACGCGGGTGGTGAGCAGGGCGACTTCGGCCACGCGGCGGCCGAGGTTCTTGACGGTGCTCATGCCCATCTCGTCCTTGGTCACGTCGCCCTTGAACTCCTTGCTGTTCCAGACGGTGCCGCCACGGTGGCCGGTGGGCCGGCCGTCGCCTACCAGGAGCATCTCGTGGCAGAACAAAACGGCCTGGACGGACTGGATCGTGAGCTCCTGGCCGCCGTTGCGTCCGCCGCCCACCGCCAGCACGCCGGCAACCTTGCCGGAAAACGCGAAGTCCTTGCGGAAGACCACGCAGCGGTCGAGGAACGCCTTGGTGAGCGAGGTCATGTTGCCGAAGTAGACGGGCGTACCGATGATGATCCCGGCCACGCGGGGATCGGCCAGCTTGGGCACCAGCGGCGGGAAG
>CAZDHN010000609.1:0-4132 GCA_964505115.1 uncultured Planctomycetaceae bacterium | reverse complement strand
CCAACGGGGTGATTTTCTGCTGGGTACGGAAACGATCGAGCGGTCGCAGGTCATGTCGATGTTCCTGGCGGCCGGGGCGCTGGGATGCTGCTCGTTGCTGTTCGCTTGGCTGGCTACCGCCGGGCATACGCGACCGCTGAAGCGACGCCTGCCGCCGCTAGTCGCCCTCTTGCGCCGATATCACCCCGGCCCCGTCCTGCTGGTTACCGTGGTTGGCGGCGCCGCGATTGGGTTGCCCGGCACGTTCCTGCGAACCTACACCGCCGAACTGCACATCTCACGAATAGCGCTTTTCTTCAGCGTCTATGCGGTGGTGGTAATCGTCATGCGCTTATCTACCCGCCGCTTGCCCGAACGGCTGGGACTGGAGCCGATGATTTTGCTTGGGCTTGCCGCCATGGCGGTCAGCCAGTTTCTCTTCCTGACGGTTCGCACCGAGTGGCAGTTGGCCATACCGGGCTTCGGCTACGGCCTGGCACACGCCGTGTTGATGCCGGCCGCCATCGCCGCCACGATCCGCACCTTCCCGGCCCGATACCGCGGCTTGGGTACCTCGCTCGTGTTGGGCATGCACGACCTGGGGCTGCTGATCGGAGCACCGCTGGCCGGCATGATCGTCCACTACAGCGGGCTGGTCGGCCTGCCCGGCTATCCGGTCATGTTTTCCACGGTTGCCCTGCTGCTAGTGCTGGTCGGCATCTACTATGCGGTGGCCTGCCGTAACGGCACCCCGCCGGTCCCGCGGACCGTTCGCGGCCAACGTTCTCATCCCCGACCGCGTCGGCGTCGGACCACCCGCCCGGCAGCCAAAATCGAGCAGCCAAGCGACGAAGCCGTATAGGTGTCCCGCCGGATTTCGGCTAGAATTTGCCCGTCCCAAATCCCGGTATTCTATAGGGCACACTCGTATATGGTCGTTCGTGGCGCGAGACGGATCTCACTGCTGCTGGCACTGCTGCCGGCCATTGCCTCGGCCGGCGAGCAGTCGATGCGGGCCGACGCCCGGTTGGGCGGGGTCTGCTTCGTCGACGTGCGGCAAGGTTGGGTCGTCGGCGACCGGGGCGTCATCCGGCATACCGACGACGGCGGAAAGACTTGGCAACCGCAGAACTCGGGCGTCAGTTGCCGGTTGGAGTCGGTCTGCTTCATCGACCACCGGACCGGTTGGGCCGCCGGCGGTTTCTGCCACCCGTACACACACGCCGGCTCCGGCGTCCTCCTTTCCACCCGCGACGGCGGGAAACACTGGCACCGGCACGACAAGCTGCTCTTGCCGTTGATCAAACAGATCGGCTTCCTCAACGCCAAGCAGGGCTGGGCAATCGGCTGCTCGTCGGCCATGTTTCCCTCCGGCGCATTGGTCACCGACGATGGCGGCCGCGGTTGGTCGCCACTTCTAGGCGGCGCCGGCGGCGGTTGGCAGGCAGCCGGCTTCCTCAACTTGCTTACCGGCGCGCTGGCCGGACGCGGCGGCACGGTGGCCGCCTCCCGACGCGGCGCGATCGAACCGGCCTCGGCAGGCGGGCTCGGCCTCAGAACCCTGAGACGGCTGGAACTGGTCGCCCCGCTTTACGGCTGGATGATCGGCGACGGCGGGTTGGTGATGACCACTGCCGACCTGGGCGTCACCTGGCAGACGCCGCCGGCCGAGTTGGACCGCTCGATCGCCCGCCATTTCGACTTCGCCGCCATGGCCGTTCGCGGCCCGAAGGTCTGGATCGCCGGCACGCCGGGCAGCCGAGTCTTCTTCACGCCCGACGCCGGCCGTTGCTGGACCGCATTTGCCACCGGGCAAAGCCTGCCCATCCAAGACATCACCTTCGCCGACGACCGGCACGGTTGCGCGGTCGGCGCGTTGGGAACCATCTTGATGACCGACGACGGCGGCCAAAGCTGGCGTCGCGTGGGCTCCGGCGGCAGCCGGGCAGCACTGTTGGGACTCTTCGCCCGAGCCGAAAACGTGCCCCTGGAATTGTTCGCCCGGCTCTCGGGCGACGAAGGTTACCTGGGCGTGGTCGAGGTGCTGGGCCGCTCGGATGTCGAGCCGGCCTCGCGCAAATCGACCCATCCGGCCGACCGGCTTCACGAAGCGCTCGTCGGCGTGGGCGCCAGTCAGGCGGAAACGGCCTGGCGCTTCCCTCTGCGTCAGCCCGGGCTGCGTTTGGGGGAAGAGAAGATCGTCGACAACTGGAATCGGGCGAACGACGGTCGGGCGATGGTCGAACTGGAAGCTCACTTGGTCCGGCAGATTCGCATCTGGCGGCCCGAGTTGATCGTTACCGACAATGCCGACGTGCGTGGCGACCGGCCGCTGGAACGTCTGATGAACCGGGCCGTCTTGCAGGCCGTCCGGCAGGCCGCCGACCCGATGAGGCAGGCCGACCAGATCAGTCGGGCGGGCCTGGAACCCTGGAAAGTGAAGAAAGTCTACGTTTCACTGGGCCCTGGCCAACGCGGCAGGACCGAGATAGCCACGGCCCAGTTGGCCACGCGGTTGGGTCGTTCGCTGGCCGACGTGGCCGCCGGACCGCGCGGGCTGCTGCAAGATCGATTCGCCGTCGGGCCGAAAACGCTCGGCTTCAACCTGATGCTCAACGAGCTTTCCAAGCAGGGTGAACGCGACTTCTTCAGCGGCATCATACTTCAGCCCGGCGGCGAAGCGCGGCGGCGGGTCGACGAAACGGTTGCCGAGAACGTGGAGGTCCTGCGACGCGCGGCACAAAAACGCCGCAACACCCGGGCGATCCTCGAACAGGCCAAGGACGAGCCCAAGGCCGGCACGAACCTGTTGGCCCAAACGGGAGAGCTTACGCGGGGGCTGGATTCCGACGGCGCGGCCGCCGTGCTGTTCCACTTGGGCTGGCAATACCACGAGTCGGGCAAGTGGTCGATGGCCGCCGAAACGTTCCACCTGCTGACCGACCGCTATCCGCTTCATCCGCTGGCCCAACCTGCCTGGATGTGGTTGCTGCAATACTACGCCAGCAGCGAGACGGCCTGGCGACTGCAAGGCCGGCAGCGGTTTACCGTAAAACAAGCTTCCGCGCTCTCGATCGACCTCTCGCAACAAGAAAATCGCACGGAGCGGGCGCTGCAACTGGCCGGGCAAATCGAGCGGACTCATCCGGAGCTGTTCGCCGAGCCGGCGATCGGCTTCCCGCTGGCGGCAATGAATCGGCGACACGGCCGTATCCAGCAGGCGGAGCGTTTCTACCTGGGCCGGCGCCGCAATCCGGCCGAAGACGCCTGGATGGATTGCGCCCGGGGCGAACAGTGGTTGGCCAAACCGGTGAACAAATCGCCCAAGCCCCTGCTGCACTGTGCCTTGGCGCCGTCGAAGCCGCATCTTGACGGCAAGTTGGACGACCCGGTCTGGAAATTCGCCCGCCCCGTCCCCCTTGCCAGCGCCCGACACGACGACGCCGACTGGCCGGCCGAGGTCATGCTGGCATACGACGCCAATTTCCTCTACGTGGCTCTTCGCGTTACTCGGGCACCCGGTGCAAAATACCAACCAACCCCTGGCCCGCGGCCCCGCGATCCGGACCTCTCGAATAACGATCGGGTCGACCTGCTACTGGATCTCGACCGGGACCACGCCACGTATTACCGGCTCTCGATCGATCATCGCGGCTGGACGGGCGAAGCGTGCTGGGGCGACCGCACCTGGAATCCGAACTGGTTTGTTGCCGCAAGCAGCGACGACTCCGCTTGGATCGCCGAGGCGGCCATCCCGTTGGACCAATTGACCGGCCAGTATCCCACTTCCCGCCAGGTCTGGGCAATCGGCATCCAGCGCACGATACCCGGCGTCGGCTTCCAATCGTTCAGCGCGCCGGCCTCCACGGCGATCATGCCCGAGGGGTTCGGGTATCTGATTTTTGATTAGTTGGACGGCGCCACTTTCGGGATGGGTGCCATGCGCAAATGCTTACCCCACTGGGCTTGCCCCAGTGGAAACAAGGTCTGCAAACTAGAAACGTGAGACCCGCTTTTTTGTCCCGCCTCCGCTTCCGCCTTTGGCGGAAGCGGAGGCGGGACATGGCCCGAGCGCAGGGGCGTAGTTTCCAAACGCCGATCCACCGGGGCAAGCCCAGTGATTTTTTGACCGCCATTGATTAGACGCTAGCAT
>CAZDHN010000608.1:0-4141 GCA_964505115.1 uncultured Planctomycetaceae bacterium | reverse complement strand
TGCCCCGGTGGATCGGCGTTTGGAAACTACGCCCCTGCGCTCGGGCCATGTCCCGTCTCCGCTTCCGCCAAAGGCGGAAGCGGAGACGGGATAGAAGGGCGGGACTCACGCTTCTAGTTTCCAGACCTTGTTTCCACTGGGGCAAGCCCAGTGGGGGTAGCACTTGCGCATGGCACCCATCCCGAAAGTGGCGCTGTCCAATTAGTGTTCCCCGCAAAATTATTGCTCGCGGTCACTTCAATTTGATCCGTGTTTCATCCGTGGCCAAGTCATTCTCGATAAGCTTCCCGCTGGATCATTCGTCGCCTAACCCGTTCTGAGAGTGTCGCTTGCGACTATTGATCTTTGCATAGTCAATGCGCGAATCAAAGGGGGTTCCGCCGAGGAACCGGGCTTCGCCCTCGATCATTGACTATGCAAGGGTCATTAGAGCTTCGGAATCGGCACATGCACGGGTTTGGGTTTAGGTTTGTTTGGACGGCCGGCGGGACGCGGGCGGCCGCCGCCACCGCCCTTGGGCTTGGGGCGGGGAGCGCGGTACTCGGGCACGATCTCGATGCCGGGGTAGAAGTCGGGGCCCCAGTCGGTCGCGACTCCTTCGTCGACGCCAACTCCAACCCCCACGCCGCCTCCACCACCGCCTCCGCCACCGCCTCCTCCACCGCCGCCCACGGCAACGCCGATGTCGACACCCACGCCGGCGTCAGCCCCGGCCGAGGCGCCGGCGCCCATGCCCGTCCGGGCGGCGATAGCGTTGGGGTCGGGAACGGCACCGTCGGGAACGGCACCGTCGGCCGACGCGGTTTTGGCGGCGGCTTCCGCTCGTTTCGCTTCCATCGCGGCGATGCCCGGATAGTTGAAGTCGCGCTTCAACTCCCATTCGGCCCGCGCCGCCCAGGGCGTGCCCGGGTGGTTGCGAATCACGGTCAGGTAGAGGTCCCGCGAACGGTCTATCAGCTTGGCGGCCTTCTCGTCGACCGACACTTTGCGGTCGGTACGCAGATGCCAACCGACAAGGTTCTTGTTCGACGGCAGCGAGGCGGGCGTCTCGTTCAGCTTCTTGGCCGCCTCCTCCAAGGCGCGGGCGTAGAGGTGAACCCTGGCCAGGTAGGCCACCATTTGGGCCCGCATCAGATCGTAGTTGGCCTGCCAGCGCGGCGAGGTCTCGTTGTCGCGCATCGTCTGGCGAGCGTCCAACGCCTTGATCCCCCGCTGCAATCCGGCCTGATAGTAACCGGCGCTTGCCCGGGCTTCCTTGGCTTGCGCGAGGAACTTCGCTTTGTCGGCCGGGAAGCGGCGGCGCATGCTGGTCAACTTGGCCACTTCGGGCCGATAGGGGTTCAGATCGCTGACGACCGTCGAGATCAACGCCCGCAGCGGCCGGCGGAGCATGTCGCGGCGCACGTCGGCGCGCGAATCCAGGTTGGGCCAGTAGGACTTCATGGCTTCCATGTCGTATCGGCGCCGCTCGCCCCGCACCAGATTCGATTCGAGGCTGGGTAGCAGGAAGAAGATGCCGCCCGTCTGCCAGGCCAGTCGCGATTGGGCATAAGGGCCGAAACCGCTGGGATGCGCGTCGGTCCGCGCCTCGAAGCCCTCGGTCTGCAACTGCTCGATGAACGCCGTCTCCGGCCCGCGGTCGACCGGCAGATTGTGAACCCGCCCCGTCTGCGGATGGACCCAGCGGATCTGGGCGTAGGGCGAACCGAAGACCGCCTCGCGTCCCAGCACGAAGACCGGGCAGTCGGCCGAGAGGGCCACGCTAATTGTCGTCTCCAGGTAGGCGTCGCTCTCCTCCTGATTGCCCGACTCGTCGCTCACCAGGATCAACGCCATCCGGCGCCGCTGGGCGACGGCGAAACCGCGGCACATGGTAATCGATCGGGCGACGGCGCTACACATCATCTCCTCGCCCGACGGATCGACCGGCACCGAATTGATCGCCGCGCGAATCTCCTCCATGTTCTTGGTGGGTTGCGAAGTGTGCGCCTCGAAGCCGCTGCCGAAGCTGGTAACCATCGTCAAGAGAGTATCGTCCCGTACGGCATCGGTCATGCCCAATTCGGCGTAGACGCGGTCGATTCGGGCGATAATCTCCTGCTGGTCGTCCTTCATGCTCTCCGACTGGTCGAAGCACCAGACCAACAGCAGCTTCTGCTTGCCCAGCATCCGCAGCACCTCCTGCGTGATCCGGTCCAGCGCCTGCTTGTAATCGTCGACGATCGCCTGGGCCGGGCCGCGAGTGCCGACGGGACGGTCGGCCAGCATGACGCTCGAATCGAGGTTAATCTCCAGCCGGTCAAGCGCGCTGGTGTCGTCTTTCAAAGCCAGATTTTCCAGCTTGATCGGGTCGGGCATCCCGTCCGAGGCACCGTCCAACAACGCCCGGCTGTTGCCGAACAGCAACTCGGTCGCCGGCCGCAGCCGCTCGTCGAGGAAGACAACCTCGAAATCCTCGACCTCGTCTTCAGGCTCGACCTGCGTTGCCGCTAGCGACCAGGGCGGATCCTCGACGATCTCGGGTAGCATCCACAAGGCCAGCGAGATCATCGCCGCCAGATGGAACAGCGTCGAGAGCAGCGTAGAGACCGCCGTTCTTGGAAACCAGCGGGATGACGGCCGTGCATCGGGAGCCGGCATGGGAGGCGGAGGAACGATTGGGCCGTCGGAACTGGGCACGGCCGCCGACGGAACCGGAGCACCAACCGCTTGAGCAAGCACGGTCTCGGGAATTGGGCTGCCACTGCTGGCTTGCCCAGCAGTGTTGACGTTGGGCTCGTAGTTCACACTGCCGGACAAGCTAGCAGTAGCACCCATCTGCAACGGGCTGGCAGTGATCGACCCGGGCATGCCCGGCGGCGGTGGAGGCGGCGGACAGGGCAACTCGCCCACGAAACCGGCGGGCGGCGGCGGGAGCGGCGCTCCGAGCCCGGCAGCCAAGGGTGGCGCGGGTGGCGCTGGAATGGAACCCAAGGCGGGCTCGGCGGATTGGGGCTGGGTGGATTGCGGCTGGGCGGATTGCGGCTGGGCGGATTGGGGCTGGGCGGATTGCCGCTGTTGATGCCCGGCCAAGGCGTCGCTCAGCCGAGCCATCGTCTGGCGGCTCACCTCGAGCGGCGCGAGCCGGGCGTGCAGGGCGGCTTCCTGTTCGCATATCGAGAAGTAGGTGAACCGGGCGATTTCGTCCCGGCCGATCAGCCGCTCGAGTTCTTCGATGCCGGGGCCGTCCAGCAGGCCGTCGACCATATCGTACGTGAGCTGTTCCACGCGGTTCATTGCCCTCTCCTCTCCCGTTGGAGGCACTCGCGGAGCGTGGTTCGCGCCCGGCAGAGCAGGTTCCGCGCCGAGCCGACCGTGTTACCCAGTGCCGCCGCGATCTCATCCATCGACTTCCCCTCGTGGTAGCGCAGGCGAATTGCCGTCGCTTCTCGCTCGGGCAACCGGCTTGTGCACTTATCGAGGGCTTCCATAAGCATCTGTTCGCTCTGGTCGGCACGTTGGTCGTCGGCAAGCCGGGCGGAGAGTATCTCGTGGTATGCTCGAAGCCGCCGGTCGTATCGCCACTGCTTGCGTAGTTCTTCGCGAACGGCGTTTCTCGCGATGGTACGTATCCAGGGCCCAAAATCCCGTCCCCGCTCGAACCGCGGCAGGGCGAAATAGGCGTTGACGAACACCTGCTGCACCAAATCTTCCGCCTGACCACGATTCGGCAGGAGCCGGCCGACGACCAGCAGCACGTCCCGCTGGTAACGACGGATGACCTCCTCATACAGATCAACCTGCCCCGCCACAATGAGTGATATCAACTCATCCATTGGCAGGCCGGAATCACTGGTGGCGTTTGGGATCGTCATAGAAAAGTATGCCGACGGCGATGATTTGTCATCGTGTATACCGCGCACGGCCATAAACTGCGATTTTTGCCGTCGTCATACCACCCGACGAAAGCGCAATATTCGACCGTGCCGAGTATAAATCTTCTTCCATCCGACAATTCTACCGGCCGAGCGGCCACGCGTCGAATCGGTTGACGACCGACAAAATGGCCGAATACAGCCCGCCAGCCCCCATAACTTCACTCTGGGCTATTTATGGTTCATCCGGTTGAAGCGTAGCTGGGCCACGGGATCGCCAACATTAG
>CAZDHN010000607.1:0-4144 GCA_964505115.1 uncultured Planctomycetaceae bacterium | reverse complement strand
GTAGCCCCCGGCTCGCCCTGTTTTCAGCAGTTTGCACTTAAAACCGGAAGAGCCATATTGATGTCGTGGTGCCCGATACTACTAACCTCAAAGATCGTTAAGCTTTTGATAAAGTTCAGCGATTCGTGGCGGGTGGGTTCTTGCCCGGGTGCGGTAGCACCGGTTTGGTTGGCGGCCCTGCCGCCCGATGGTTCCGCGCCTACCCCAATCGCATTCCCGCCCTTCACCGGAGAAGCAAGATGAACCGCCTTCTAGCCGCAGCCGTTCTCGGCCTGATTTTCTGCCCGTCGCTATCCGCCTTCTCGGCCCCGCCGGAACTGTTCGTCGCAACCAACGGTAACGACGCCAACCCCGGCACGGCCGACAAGCCGTTGGCAACCGTGGCACGCGCCAAGCAACTTGTCCGGGAACGGATCGCCGCCGGATTGAAAGAGAACCTGACAGTTCTGATCGGCCCCGGAACCTACGAACTGGCCGAGCCTTTGGTGTTCGGGCCGGAGGACTCGGGCAGCAAGCAACACTCGATCACCTACAAGGCCGCGGCCGACGGCAAGGTAGTGCTCAGCGGCGGTCGCAAGCTGGGGCCGTGGCGGAAGGCGGAAGGGGGGCGGTGGACGACCGTCGTGCCCGGCGTGCGTGAAGGCAAGTGGTACTTCCGCAACCTTTTTGTGAACGGGCGACGCGCGGTCCGCGCCCGAACGCCCAACGCGGGCGAAAAATCCGACTGCCGGCAGATTCTCGACGCCAAATTGAGCGAGGACCTCAAGCAGTTCACCGTCACGCTGCCGCCCGAACTGGTCGCCAATTGGAGCAACCCGACCGACGTCGAGTTGATGATCGCCGGCAACTGGGCGATAAACCGCAAGCGTGTCCAGAGCATCGACGCGAAGACGGGCGTGGTCGTGTTGGCGCCACCCCACGCGGTCGGGCATTCGGCGATCTTCCCCAAGGCTGGACGTTGGTGCCATGTCGAGAACGCTCCCGAGTTGCTCGACCAGCCGGGCGAGTGGTATCTCGACCGTGGCACCGGTCTGTTGAGCTACTGGCCGCTTTCGGGAGAGGACATGACTCGTGTCGAGATAGTGGCGCCGGTGCTAAAAAGGCTGATCGAACTGAAGGGCACGGCGAAGGAACCCGTCCGCAATCTTCACTTCCGCGGCATCGTCTTTGAGCATACCGACCTGTCACTGCCGGAAATCGGCTACCTGGGCATCCAGGCTTGCCATTGCGTGATCGGCGCGGATTGGAAGCGGCCCTGGTCGCGCGTGCCGGCGGCGGTCTGCTGGAACTACGTCGAAGGGTCCAGCCTTGGCGACTGCGTATTGGCCCATTTGAGCGGATGTGGTATCGAGTTGGTCGCCGGCTGCCACAAAAACGTGATCGATGGCAATCACGTCTTCGACATTAGCGGCAACGGCATCATGCTGGGCGGTCCGAAGGAGGAAGCTCAGGTCCCCAAGGATAATCGGATCAGCAACAACCACGTCCATGCCTGCGGGATCGAGTACCACGGCGCGATCGGCATTTGGGTCGGCTTCGCCCAGCGGGCGGTCGTATCGCACAACCTGGTCCACGACCTGCCCTACAGCGGCATCTCGGTCGGCTGGCAGTGGAATCCCGACCCGACCGCCTGCAAGGAGAACACGATCGAGTACAACCACGTTTACGACGTGATGAACCGGCTCTGCGACGGCGGCTGCATCTACACGCTGGGGTTCCAGCCGGGCACGGTCATCCGCGCCAACCACCTGCACGACTCACACCGCAGCCAGTTGGCCCAAGGCGCGCCGAACAACGGCATCTTCATCGACCAGGGCAGCAAGGGCTACCTTTTCGAGCGCAACGTGATATACAATACAGCCGCCGAGCTGGTACGATTCAACCAGTGCAAACGCGACTGGCACACCTGGCGCGACAACCACATCGGCGACGAAGCCGAAGTCAAAAAGACCGGCAAGAAGATAATTGCCAAAGCGGGATTGGAGAAGAAGGCGGAGTGAGCCCCGCCCATCGACATCGAGCCAATCGCGAAGGTTCTTGCGCCGTAAGGCAACTCACAAAAACCAATCTACCAGGAAACGAGTCGGGAATCTCGCGGCCACGGATTGAACACGGATTGTGATAAAGCATCTCCACAATTAGGAGTCAATCGACAAGAACGGGAGATCGCGAAGAAGGATTCTCACGCAAAGACGCCAAGATGCAAAGGAAGAAAGCTGGGGGAAAGTGATACCGGCATGAGCGTTTGTACGCCAACCGTTCTCTTTCCCGGCAAGAAAGGACCCGAAATCAACCACGAAGCAGACGGCACCGCCGAGGAATTCCGTCCCAAAACCAAGACGTCGTCCTTGCACTTTTCCTCTTGGCGCCTTTGCGTGAGACTCCTGCTTTCTCCATCAGTGTTTCATCAGTGTTTCATCAGTGGCTGAGGAGACATATGCTCGACACGGGCCGGGTGAGGACTGCGGTTCCGTGACGAAGCTTTAGCCGGCGGGCGGCCCGCCGTTGGTTGGTTCACGACCGACAAGTCCGCCGGCCAAACGGAAATTTGCCTGACTACTCAGGCCGGATGGCGTATCAATACCAGCTCTTACTGGTGGTCATCGCACGCGAGTATCATTTCGTAAGTCATTGTACCACAAGGAGTTGGCACGATTTCCACGGAATTTGCGGATTTCTTTGTCATTTACGCAAATATGTACTGGACATTTGCGCATAAGTAATTATAATCGGTGGTGTCCGTGGCATTACGGCTGGTTTGGTATAGCACTTATGAGTTGGTCCGTGTACATCAAGCAAGACATGATCGCCCGGATTCACTCCGGCCACGACCTGCCGAGCAAGCTGACCTTGCGCGAGCTTTCCAGGCGATACAAAGTCAGCGTGACTCCCGTCCGGGCGGCGGTTGGCGAGTTGATCGAAGGGCGGTATCTCCTCAAGGGCCAGAACGGTCGCTTGGCGGTCAATCCCAATAAGGTCGGCTGCGGCGGACCAGCGGCCAGCCCGGCGCAGCCGGAGCTGCCGAAGGATCATTACGACGAGATTGCCAAGGACCTGGTCGCGCTAAGCCTGACGGGCAAGCCGATCTGGCTCCGCGATAAGCGGATCGCCAAACAGCACGGCATCAGCCAAACCGCCGTCCGGCAGATTCTCAGCCGCCTGGCGGGCGTGGGCATGGTCGAGTACAAGCCTCGGCGCGGCTGGCGCCTGCGGCCGTTCCGTCAGGAGGACATGGACGCGTTCAACCAGATGCGCGAGCTGTTGGAACTGAAGGCGATGGAACTGGCCTGGCCGCACCTGGTCGACGACGATCTGAGGGCCATCCTGGACCGCAACGTCGTGCCGGACGACGCCTCACAGCCCATCCTGATCGACAACTCGCTGCACCAGTACCTGATCGAGAAGGCGGGCAACCGCTACATCAGCGACTTCTTTCGGCGTCACGGTCGCTACTACGAGTTGCTGTTTCGATGGGAGGGTTCGCACCGCGAGGCCCTGGTCAAGCCGGCCAGGGAGCACCGCACGATCACCGAGGCCCTTTTGGCCCGGGACATCGACACTGCGGGCGAGGTGTTGATCGCCCATATCCGTTACAGCCACCCCATACTCAGCAGCAGGCCGCTGGCGGACGCTTTGCTGGAATGGGAGAAGGGCAAGCCCGGAAGCGGGCGGATAGAAGTTCCACGCGAGAAAGAAGATATCGAACAACCGTAACATCCTAATGGGAGGCGCAAGGTAATGACAAGATTATTATTGATCGGTTGCGTTATGAGCGTCGCGGCATTTGTTGCCACGTCCAAATTGGAGAGCCGTGCCGAGGCCGGCATGATCCAAGATGAACCCTCGCTGGTCGGCTACTGGAATCTGGATGAATCGGCCGGCTCGTCGACCGTGGCCGACTGGAAAAGCGGCTACACCGGTACGCCGACCGGCGGAGTTACGCTGGGCGAGGATGCGGCCGGTCCGTGGTTGGGTACATCGGCCGACTTCAACGGGACCAACGGCCGGATAGACGTTTCCTATCAGGCCGCACTCAACCCCAACGACTTCACGGTCGAGTTCTTGGCGAAGGTCGAGGGTGGTGAGGGCACCGACCGTTCACCGCTCACTTCCCGCGGCTCGAACGCGGCTAGTGCCGCAAATC